>NZ_JBEZIB010000040.1:0-73829 GCF_040650855.1 Streptomyces sp. NPDC048606
CCGGGCCTGAACAGCACGAGCGAAACCTCCGACGACGAAGCTACATGCCTGAACCGAGTCCCGCTCACAGAGCTCGTTTACGGGACAGCCCTTAGTTTCCGAGATTGAGGGTGCCCGTGTCCTTCAGGGTGTTGGGCACGAAGACGTTGGGGAACAGCTCTTCCCTCGTTCCGTTCGCCCGCTCGATGGTGGCGCTCATGGTCATCCCCAGCGGAATCGTGCTCGTGTCATCTCGGAAGACGGGGTTCACCTGGTAGAAGATCGCGTCGTCCGCCCCGAAACCGGACTCCTTCACCTTCTCCTGTGCCTCGCGTTCGAACGTCCTCATGCTGGGCGTTCCGGTGTTCATGCCCACCTGCCAGCAGGGGACGAGATTGTCCTGGCCGCCGTCCTCGATCTGGCCGGGTCCGCCGAGGATGTTGGCGATCAGGTGACAACGGGCCTGACCGGTGTCGGGGGCGAAGTCGTCGCGGAACTTCTGGGCGTCCAGCCAGCCCGTGGGGCTGCCCGAGGCGGCCTTGCCCGTTCCGGGCTTCTTGCCCAGGCAAGCCTGCGCCAAGGAGGGCCGGGTACCGGCCGGGCCCGGCGGGTTGGTCGTCTTGTTCACGTGGTCGACCGGCTTCGTGGTGTTCTTGCGCCACCCGTTGCCGGAAGGGACGGCGCCGGCCGGCGGAACCCGCAGGCATGCGGCCTGCGCGGCCTGGGTCGGCGTGCTGATGTCGACCTTGAACGGGTCCGCGTCGATCACCCGCTGGTCTTGGAAGCCTTCGGCGAGCTTCCGGTCGGCGAACTGCCTGTCGGCCGGGGAGACGTGAGCGCGTACGCACGGCGCGGCGGGGTCGAGTTCCAGGCTGTTGCCGAGGACGTAGGTGTCCCAGCCGCCGCTGCTGGCATTGGGGATGAGCTCGACGCAGCGAGCGCCGGCGCTGCCTCCTTCCTTGGTTTCCGCGAAGGGGAACTGGCCGCAGGTGTCGTTCTCGACGAGGTCGTCCCTGGACTTGAACGTTCCGCAGGTTCGGCTCTCGCGGTCGGCGGTGCCGGCCTTCTGGCGGGTCAGCGGCTTGGTCTTGCCCCAGCCGTCGTTGAGGCTCTGCTGAGCCCACTGGTAGGCGGCGACCGCGCCACCGGCGTCCGAGCCCTGCGCCTTCATGGGCACGACGGCCATTTCGGAGGGGACGACGCAACCGGGCGACGGGGCGGCCCCGACCTCTCCCACCGCGTCGTCACAGCGGATCCGGCGCGGGTTGGTCCACGAAGCGTTCGGATCGGTGATCGTCGCGCCCGGCATGGTCACGAACAACTGGTACGAGGTGCTGAACTCCGCGACGGCTCCGGCGGCGGGGGTCGAGGAGTACGTGACGGGCCCGGTTCGGGACTGGCCCTTCGTCAGGTCCGCGCCGTACCACGGCGCGTACTTGGTCGCCGTGCAGCCGGCGCCGCAGGCGGCACGGAACTTGACGCTCAGGGTGGTGACGTCGCCACGCGCTTCGGTCATCCTCACGGTGACCTGCTCGTTCCAGGTCGTACCGCTGGCGGGCAGCGAGGCGCTCGTGGCGACCTCCAGGGTGCCCCATCCGATCTCCACACCGTTGCCGTCACGCAGGGTGTAGAACACGTTCAGACCGCTGACGCAGTACGAGAAGCGCTCGTAGGAGTAGTTGCCGGCGCCGCCCACCGAGCAGGCGGCGTCCGCCGCAGGGCCCTGCGGGACGCTCGGCCGGGGCGCGGCGCCGGACCGGGCCGGGGAGGGGCTGAAGCTCACGCAGGCCTCCACCGCGCCCCTCCCGCGTTCCTTCGACCCGGCCTTCGTGGCCTCGCAGTGCTCCGCGGACTTCTTGGGAAGGTCGTCGAACGTCGTCGCCGGTAAAGCGGTGTCGGCCCGGTCCGGGCCGGCCGTCCTGCCGGACGCCGCCGGGGTCGGCTGCGCGACGGCCGTACCGGTCGTGGCGAGTCCCACTGTCACTGCGGCCAACACCGCGAGCACGGCTGACCTGGCGCGCCGCCGGAATGCGGCGCGCGGACGTATTCTGTGCATGCTTGTCGGGTTCCTCTTGTCTCGGTGGCGGATGGGTGGGAACGCGGCGGAGTGGCGTGCCGGGTGGCCTGCCTACGGCGCCCCGGCCGTCACCACCGCGTCCGGGACTTCGAGTTCGCGAGGCGAACGGGCGGGCGTCGCGTTTCCCGTGTCCCGCCGAAGGCCCGGCGCGACGGATCAGGCCGCGCGGCGGTCCGGGCCGGATTCACCTGTTGCCGGACCCGGATCGGCCGGAACGCCGTCGGGGCCGGCGAGGCGTGCGGAAATACGCCGGGGCGCGGAAGGCGAACCGCGTTGCTCGCGGGGTCCGTGGGTCGCGGGACGTGTACGGGCGAGGGCGACGCGTACGGAAGACCTGTGCGGCACGGGCGCAGCGGGGTCGGCCGGTTCGCCGGTTCCGACCCGCGGACGAAGTGACGTGGCTGCGGTCCCGTCACCCCGCCCGCCCGGGCCGCGGACCGCGCGGTGTCCGAGGTCGTGGGCGGGCGATGGCCGCCGAGGTCCGGCAGGTTGCTACCGAGAGGTCCTGATCTCGACGAGCATGTGGTCGCGGCCTTGGTCGTCGGCGCTCTCCCCCACGGGGGTGAAGGCGTCCTTCGGCACCGTGTACGACTTCTCCTCGGTGCCGACGGTCATGTCGACCTGCGCGGTCTGGCCGGCGCTGCCGCGGATGCCGTAGACCGCCGGGATCTCCATCGTCAACCAGCCGCTGGCGCCGGTGACCTTGAAGCAGATCTTCTCCTTGGCGCGCGCCCAGACCTCCAGAAGACCCGTTCCACTGGCGCAGTCGGCCAGGGTGATGTGGCCGTCACCGCGCTTCAGCAGGATCTTCTTCTCGGCCAGGATCTTGTCGGCCAGCGGGTAGTCGAACGTCTCCACGGCGTAGCCCGGCCCCTCGTCCACCACCGGCTTGGCCGAAATCGTGTCCCCCGTGTCGGCGGACACCAGGAACGTCGCGGCGGCCAGTGCGGCGGCGCAGCTCACGGTGAGGACACGCAGGTAATTCTTCACTGAAGCTCCTGTGGAAATGGGCCCGGGGCCCTCCGACAGCGGTCGTGGGGGCGTGAAAAATTTCCGAAAACAGACGTCGAGACCACTGCGTCAATTCCCCCGACCCCTGCCTGATTACAACTCCGGAATAGTCGCCTGTCCAGGTGAACAAAATGGACGCACGACTCAGGAGGCGCCCCACGCCCAACATGTGCCCCTTCTTGCGAAAGAATGGGCGAAATGACCGGTGCGCACTTACGGAATGACAATCACTCTGTCGACGAATGTGACCCACTGTCACAGAAAAGCGTCGCGGCGGTACACCGGGTTCCCGGATTCATGAATTCCGGCCGGCCGGATCCGCGTGATAAATGGCTCGTTGGCGCCGGGACTGAATCCGACGCGATTTGCTTTACTCGGCGCTGGACGCGCCGGCTCGCCGGAGCGGCGGTGAAGCGAGGGGTGTTTCCGCAGGGCAGGTCCCGGAGGCGCGTACACGGGCTCGGTCGCGGGGCGTGGGCGCGCACGCCGAGCGGTTCCGCGGGCCCACCGCCACGCCGTGGGCCCGCACGCCTACGTCACCGCCCTCGCGCCGCGGGCGGCCCCCGCACCTCTGAACCGTCTTGTACCACCACGTCAACGTGCCCCACAGGTCAGGACTTTGAGGAGTACCCGTGCCGATCACCTTCATGAGCAGACGTCGACTCCTCGGTGTGCTGGCCGCGGCGACCGCCGCCGCGGCCTCGCCGATCCAGCTGACACGGGTGGCCCGTGCCGCGGGAAGCGGCACGAGCGGCGCGCTGCCGGACACCGCCCGGGCCCGGGCCGTCATGGCCTGGTTGTCTGGCGGCCGGGAGACACGTGCCCTGGCGGCCCGGGCGCTGGCGGGGACCGACGCCGAGGTGAACGCCTTCCTGGGCGACCAACTCGTCAGAACCACCGCCGAGGACAACCGGGTCGCGGCGCTGGCCTGCATGGCGGGCGCGGGCAAGGCGATGCGTCGCGAGGGGTCGGCGGCGCTGCTCGGCGGTGACGCGGCCGTCGCGGCGTTCGTCGGCAGCGGCTACCGGGCGGCCGTGTCCGAGGACATGAAGGTGGCCACCGCGACGATGGTCAACTTCGGCGGCCGTGCGGTGAGGAGGGCCGGCACGGCGGCACTGGATGCGGGCACCGACCAGGCTCTGGAGCGGTTCATCATCGAAGGGCACTGGACGGCCGAAGAGGAGGACATGCGCGTCGAGACCTTGACGATCATGTCGGGCGCGGGGCCGGAGGTGAGGAAGTACGCCGACCGCGCCATCCAGGGCACGGACGCGGACCTCTCCTGGTTCCTCGAGATCGGGCAGCACATCGCACGGGCGCGCGATCAGGAGAAGGCGACCATCAAGGAACTCGTCGCGGTCGTCGAGCGCGAGGGGAAGCTGGCGCGGGCGAGCACCGATCTCGCCGTCGAGGCCTCGCAGCGGGCCCAGACCGCGGCGGAACGCGCGAAGGAGGCCGCGCAGAAGGCGGCGGCCGCGGCCGAAGCGGGCAAGGCGGACGCGGCCAGGTCCGGTGCGGCGGCCCGCAAGGCCGCGTCCGCCGCACAGGGGGCCGCGGACGCCGCCCGTATCGCCATCCGCGCCTCGAACACCGCCGTGGAGGCGGCCCGTCGCGCGGCCCGGGCCGCGACGGGCGCGTCCCAGGCGGCAGCCGTCGCGGGGGCGGCGGCCTCCACGGCGTACAACGCGGCGATCGCCGCCTCCAAGGACGCCTCCAAGGCGGCGGCCGCGAGGGAGGCCGCCGTCGCCGCGCGCGACGCCGCGGCCAAGGCGCAGAGCGCGGCGACCGCCGCCGACCAGGCGGCCATCGCCTCCGAGGCCGCGGCCGGCGCGGGCAACGCCGCCGCCTCGGCGGCACGTGAGGCCGCCACGGCGGCGAGGGCCTCGGCCCAGGCCGCCGACGCCGCCGGGATCGCCCAGTCCGAGGCCGCGCGGGCCCGACGCGAGGCGGACATCGCCGCCGGCGCGGCGAACGAGGCCACCAACGCGGCCTCCACCGCCCAGACGCTGGCGGGCACGGCCGCGGCGGCGGCCCGGGCGGCGCGCGACGCGGCGAACTCCGCGGCAGGTCACGCCCTGAAGGCGGCGGCAGCGGCGGAGGAAGCCGTCACGTACGCGGGCCAGGCCATCGACTACGCGAACAAGTCCACCGCCCACGCCGCGGACGCGGTCAAGGCCGCCGACACCGCCACCAGGACGGTCTCCGAAGCCGTCGCCGTCGCCGCCAAGGCCCGCGAGGCGGAGTGGGCGGCCCTGGAGGCGGACCGCAAGCGGGGCCTGGAGGAGGCCAGGGAGCTGGCCGCTCAGGAGGCGGCGGACCGCGCTGCCTCGCTGAACAAGCGCACCCAGGCCCAGCAGATCACCCAGGCCCTCAAGGAACTGATCGCCAAGGCCGAGCAGGCGCTGTCCTCCGGGGACCTCGCCCGTGCGGTACCCCTGGGCCGGCAGGCGGCGGTGGGTCTGCTGCGGTCCAAGGGCAGCTGGACCCGGGAGGCCGCGCAGTTCGCCCTCGCGGGCAGCGACGACGACGTCCTGAGCTGGATCGACCTCGACCGCTCCCTGGCACAGGCCCAGGACGACCGCGAGACGCTGCTCCACGTCGCGCGGATCTCCGGACCGGAAGTGGCACGTGGCGCGGCGGACGTCCTGGCCGGCGGCAGCGACCAGGCCGTGGGGGACTTCAGCACCAGCGGGGTCATCGCCCGTCGGTCCGAGGAGAACCGGGTCCTCATCTTCCGGCTGCTGAACGGTGAGGTCGGAGCGGCGGTGCGCAGGGCCGCCGACAAGGCACTGGCGGTCAACACCGCCGAAGCCCTGCAACGGTTCTTCGACGAGGAACTCTCCGCGGCCGTGGAGGAGGACGTACAGGTCAGGATCGCGTCGCTCATCCACACCGGCGGCGCCTACACCAAGGCCTTCGGCGAGGTGGCGCTGGCCGGGCCGAGTTGGATGAAGCTCCACTTCGTCAACGTGGTCAGCCACCATGCCGCCCGGCTCGATCACGACTCCGCGAGCCACGCGGCCGCGATCCAGGCCACCGTCTCCGCCGCCGCCAAGATCGCCCAGGAGGCGCAACGGGACGCCGCCTACGCCTCGCGGGCCGCGGCCGACGCGCGCAACGCGGCGGCGGAGGCCCAGCAGTGGGCGAACAGGGCGCTCCAGGCCAAGGAGAACGCCGCGGCGTACGCCGTCGAGGCCAACGCCAACGCCAACGCCGCGGAGACGTCGGCCAGGGACGCCCAGGCCCGGGCGGACCAGGCCAAGCAGGCAGCGGAGGTCGCGCGCGCAGCGGCTCGGTCGGCCAACTACTCGGCGAACAAGGCGATCGACTCCGCCCGTGGCGCCCTGACCTCCGCCCGCTCCGCCCGCGCGTCGGCCACCGCGGCCCACGATTCGGCCATCGCGGCGGGCAAGAGCTCGGGCGAGGCGGCGGCAGCGGCGTCCGAGGCCCGCAGGATCTCCATCGTCAAGCGGGAGCAGGAGGTGGCCGAGGCGGCCCGCAAGGCGCAGGAGGAAGCGCAGCGGCTCGCCGACGAACAGCGGAACCCCGCCGATGTTCCGGAGAACGACCAGGTCAATCCCAACGGCACCAACGGCACGGAGAAGTGGTGGTCGGACGCCGGTTGGTGGGCGGACGCCTTCGAGGTCATCAGCGACTGGTCCGGGCTCGGTTCGCTCCTGGCCCTGGGAGCGATGGCCCTCTTCCCGCCGGCGGTTCCGGTCCTGGTCGTGGTGGCCGGTGCGCTCTTCGCCGCCTCCGCCCTCTCGGGGGCGCTCAGCAGCCTGTTCAAGGGCATCGAGTTCGGCTGGCTGAGCAAGGAGTTCGGAGAGTCCGTCGGCCACCTCGCCCTCAGCCTGCTCTCGCGCGGCGGACGGGGTGGCTGGTCCGTGGCCTCGAAGGCGACGGAGAAGGCCGTGGACGCTGCGGTCACCGTGGGCAAAGCCGGTATCGACACCGGTTCGAAGATCGTCAAGACGCTCGGTGGCGGCATCAGGAAGCTCCTGTAATCCCGCACGCAGTCGCACCGCACCGCACCCGGCGGCCCGGCCCGCACGGTTCGGCCCGAACGGTCCGGCGCCGTTCACGGTCGTGCCGAGCCGGCCTCCTCGGCCAACGGTCCCGGAGCCGGGTCGGCGGGTGCGGTGCGGCGGGTGTCGCGTCGGGCCAAGTGGTACAGGAGGGCGGCCGCCGCCTGTGTGAGGGCCGCCGCGAGCAGGTACCAGGGGGCGGTGGCGACGGTGGCCGTCCCGGCGAGTGCGGAGCCGGCCGCGGCGGCGGTGATCTTCAGTCCGGCGCCGATGGTGAAGACCTGCGGACGCCATCGCGGTGGGGCGTGCTCGGCCCGCAGCCGGAGGGTCGCGGTGAGGACGAGGCCGTCCCCCGCGCCGGCCACCGCGTAGCAGGCCGCCACGAGCGGAAGCGGGGAGACCAGGGTGGCCGCGGCGAGCCCGGCGGCGGTCACGAGCAGGCCGACGAGGGCCGACCGCTGTGACGAGGTGACGTTTCGCCACCGGGCCATCCCGAGCGTCCCGACCAGGGCGCCGACCGCGAACGCGGTCATCAGCAGGCCACCGGCCCCCGGGTGGCCGAGCCTCGTGGCGAGCAGGACGGCGGTCGTGGTCAGCGCCCCGATGCCGGTGAAGGCCAGGCAGGTGGCCGCCGTGATGGCGCGCAGTTCCCGTACCTTCCACACGGTCGTGGCGCCGTCGACCAGATCCCGACGGAGCGGTGTGCGTTCCGTCGTCGGGGACTCGCCCGCGCGCGGGCGCAGCGTCGTCACGAGTGCGCAGGCGCACGCGGCCGTGCCGGCCAGGATGAGCAGGGCCGTCGTCGGGGAGAAGTACGAGGCGGCGAGGCCGGCGGTACCGGGGCCGGCGATGCCGGCGACGTTGTAGACCACCGCGTCCCAGGAGTAGGCGCGGTCCTGCTCCTCGCCCGCCGGCAGCAACCGGGTGATGAGGCTGGACAGTCCGCCGGAGACGATCGGCCCGCAGCAGCCTCCGGCCGCCGCGACGACGAGGGTCAGGGGAAGGGGAAGGCGTCCGATGCCGAGGGCGAGGGCGGCGATCGACAGGGCGAAGCCGCCGAGCGCGCCGGCGTAGAGGAGTCGCGGACGGCGTGCCCGCGCCGCGACGGCTCCCGTCAGCGGCGCCGCGAGGACGTGCGGCGCCATCCAGGCCGTCAGGACGAGTGCCCCCTGCGCCGCGCCGCCCGTGCGGTGGACGGCCAGCAGGATCACCGCCACCGCCACGCCTTCATCGGCCAGCCGCGCGCATAACGCGGTCAGCAGGTACCGCCGCGCTCCGGATCGTCCTGACATCGCCACCTCCACCGAGTAACGGGTTCTTCCTACAAGCCGTTACAGTAAGGGACGCAGGTCACCCGACGACAACCCGCCGTCCGGGCCGTGGATCAAGGAGCGCGTACGTGGCACCTCAGGGCTTCCAGGCCGCCCAGCGTCTGATCGATCTCGCGAACGCCGTACGGGCCCACCCCGACCTGCCCCGCGAGGTGGCCGTGCCGCTCCTGGCACATCACGGCGAAGCCCCGCAGGACCTGACGGAGGCCGCGCTCTCCGACGCGGACCTCGTGGAACTCAGGGACGCCGCCCTGGAGATGGCCGACGTCCTCGCCGAGAGCGACACCGACCGGGCGGCCCCGGCCCTCAACGAGATCCTGGCCCGCCACGCCACCGCGCCCCGGCTGTCCCGGCACGACGGCCACCCGTGGCACCTCCACGTCGACCGTGACCAGGCCGGATGGGCCGAGTGGTTCCTGGCCGCCGGCGCCCTGGCCCTGGCGCAGGTCCTCACCGAGCACGGTCGCGCCACCTGGGGCGAATGCGCGGCGCCCGACTGCCGCACCCTCTACCTCGGCGCCGGCCCCGGCAGCCCGCGCCGCTACTGCTCCCCCACGTGCGCCTCCCGCACCCGGGTAGCCGAGCACCGCCGCCGAAGGACGGTCACCTCGTCCGACACGTGACCCCGACCGCGGGCGCGGGCTTGACGGCAAGAGGGCGCGGGGCGCTGCGGGTCGCCTTCGGGCCGGTCGGGCGGTCAGGCCTGCTTGGCCTGGGCCGCCTTCGCGGACGCCTCCAGCTTGTCCCGGTACGCGCGGTACCAGGTCTCCTCGGCGTCGGGCATGTTGGTGTTGCCCGCCCGCATGCCGGCCTTGCCGTCGATCAGTTCGCGGACGATGTCGGCGTGGCCGGCGTGCCGGTTCGTCTCGGCCGTCATGTGCAGCATGATCCGCTGGAGCGTCACGTCGCCGGCCTCGCCCCACCAGGCGACGCGGCCCGGCGCGTCGAGCGGCAGCGCCTCGATCGTCGCGTCCGCGTGCGCGCGGGCCCGCCGGTAGAGCCCGAGGACGTCCTCGCGCGATTCGTCGGCGGTCGCCCACATGTCGGCGTTGGGCTCGGCGTCCTCGTCGTGCCAGGGGAAGGACTCGCCGTGCGGGCGGCCGAACGTCGGCCCGAAGTAGCCGAGTTCGACGCCGGCGAGGTGCTTGACGAGGCCGAGGAGGTTGGTGCCGGTCGGGGTCAGGGGGCGGCGTACGTCGTACTCGGACAGTCCTTCGAGCTTCCAGACGACGGCGTCGCGGGCGGCGTCGAGGTAGCGGTGCAGGTCGTCTTTCGGGTCATTGGCATGCATGGGGCCGAGTCTCGCAGAACCTGCTGACAGGCGGCCGGGAGGCTTGCGCCGTCCCGCTTCGTCCGACCCGGGTGCTTCCCATGGTCATGGACGTCCATCGGCGTCTCCTCACATCTCCTGACGCACGCCGTCTCCTCGCGCCCCGCGTCTGCCCGGTCGTGGACGTATTCGTTCCGTCCCGGAGCGGAGGGTCCGCAGTTCTCGGGCACCGCCCGGGGCCCGTTGTGCTGTGATGGCGCGGTGGACGCTCTGACGGCGGCCCGGGCCTTGGCGGGCCCCGGCGGCGATGGGGGTGGTGGCCGCCACCGCGCCCGGTTCGGGCGGGGCGGCGGCCGGACGGGCTTCGGGACCTCAGCCCGAGAACCGTTCGAGCAACCAGCCGATCACGGCGCGGACGGCGCCACCGACGGCGCCGCCGAGGACGGTCGGCGCCCACGGGGTGCGCTCGCCGTCGGGCCGGCGGGTACGGGATGTGTTCGGCGTACGGGGCGCGTCCGTGGTTCGGGACGTCTGCCGGGTTCGGGGCGTCCGGCGGGTGCGGGACATCTTCGTCGGTCTCCTTCGGGGTGGACTTCGGAGGGGAGTGTCGGCCGACGAGGAAGAGGATGCGGGTCACGGCGGTCGCTCGGCCGTCGCATGGGAGGCATCGGGAGCCCCGGGGCATTCGCCCTGGTGGCGGCAGGTGTGGCGAGGGATCGTCAGGGATGGTCCGGGATGGTTCGGACCGTGGGGGGAGCCGAAATTGACGGCGTACGACGAAGCCAGGGAGTTCTTCGCGGCCGGGCTGGCCGAGGTGCGGGCGGCGGCCGGGACGCCGTCGTTCGAGGAGTTGGGTCGACGCGGTGAGCGCCGGCTGCCGAAGTCCACCGTCAACAGGGTGCTGCGGGGTGATTTCCAGGAGCCTCCGTCATGGGACCTCGTCCAGACGTTCCTGGAGGTCTGCGAGGCGATCGCCGCCGAGTCCAAGGGGCCGGAAGTGTCCGCCGCGCACTTCGACCTGGAGGTGTGGCGGGGGCGGTACGGGCGCCTGGAGGTCCTGTGGGAGGCGCACCGGGGCGACGAGGACCCGGGGGCGGCCGGGACGCCGCTGCCGGGAGTGCGGCGGTTCCCGCCGGCGGGCGTGCGGCCGGCGGCGGATCTGCTCGGTCAGCCGAGCCAGTTGCTGCTGGCCCGCCACGAGGTGGTGCCGTTCACCGGCCGCGCGGACGACCTGGCCGCGCTGATCGGCTGGCGGGACGGGAAGCAGCCGGAGGGGGCTCGACGGGAGGGGGATCAGGAGGCGGGGAAGCAGAGCGCCGGGAAGCCGGTCGCCGCCTCGGTGGCGTTGCTGTACGGCCGGGGTGGGCAGGGCAAGACGCGGCTGGCCGGTGAACTGGCCCGGCGGACCGCCGTCGTACGGGGGTGGAAGGTGTGGCAGGCCACGCGGACGGGCGCGGTCGTGCCGGTCGACGGCCGCCCCGGGCAGGCTTCGCTGGGCGGCAGCGCGCTGGTGGTGGTCGACTACGCGGAACGGTGGCCCGCACCGGAGTTGGAGTCCCTGTTGGGCGCTCTGGTCGCGCGGCGCGGGGCGCGGCTGCGGGTCCTGCTGATCGCCCGGTCCGCCGGCTGGTGGTCGTACCTGTTGGACGACCTGCGTACGCAGGGCTACGAGGAGCAGGCCGCCTTCCCGCTCCGGGCGCTGCCCGACGGGGACCTCGGCGCCCGGGTCGAGGCGTTCGAGGTCGCCCGCGCGTGCTTCGCCGAGGCTCTGGGGCTGGATGAGGAGGAGGCCGCGTCCCTCGCGACGCCGGAGGGCCTCGGCCGTGCGGAGTTCGGGCTGATGCTGACGGTGCAGATGGCGGCGCTGGTGGCGGTGGACGCCCGGATCAGGGGCGCGGAGCCGCCCCGGGATCCGGGTGGGCTGTCGAGGTACCTCTTGGACCGCGAGCGGGGGCATTGGGCGAAAGTGGCGCGGCGACCCGACCGCGTCACCTCGGCGGAGGTGATGGGGCAGGCCGTGTTCACGGCCACCCTGACGCGTCCCCGGCGGCACGAGGTGGCGCTCGCCGCGTTGAGGGCCGCCGGTGTGGACGGTCCGGCGTCCCATCGGCAGGTCCTGCGCGAGCACGCCGACTGCTACCCGGCCGCCGAGCCGAGGACGTACCTGGAACCGCTCTACCCCGACCGGCTCGGCGAGGACTTCGTGGCGCTCAGCACGCCCGACGACCCCGACGACCCCCACCGCTGGGCGGAGGGGGCCGCCGCCCGTCTGCTCGGAGTCGCCGGCGACGTACCGTCCGGGGCCCCCGCGTCCTCGGGGGCCGCCGACGCGTCCGCTCCGGAGTGGAGTCGCGACGTACTCACCAACCTGATCAACGCCGCCGCGCGCTGGCCCCACCTCGCCGCCCACGAGCTGGCCCCGCTCGCCGTCGAGCACCCCCGCATCGTGCTCCGCGCGGGCAACGCGGCCCTGGCGGCCCTGGCCCGGATCGAGGAGGTGCCACTGGAGGCGTTGGAGGCGATCGAGGCGGTGGCTCCGTCCGGGGACCCGGACCTGGACGTGGGCATCGCCGAGATCACGGACCGTTTCTCCGTCGACCGGATCCGGTCGGCCCCGGACCCGACCGCGCGGGCCACGCTGTATTCGAAGAGGGCGTGGCGGCTGTCGAACACGGGCCGGCACGAGGAGGCCCTGACGGCGATCGAAGAAGCGATCGGGCTGCACCGGATGCTCGCGGGGGACGGCGACGTGGAACACCGGGCCGATCTCGCGTGGGCGCTGAACAGTCGGAGCAACGAACAGCACTGGACCGGAGACCACCGCGCCGCGCTGGAGTCGGCCGAGGAGTCCGTGGCGCTGTTCGCGGCGGTCGTCAACGACGACCCGAAGAAGATCGCGAACCTCGCGGTCGCCTTCACCACCCTCTCCCTGCGGCTCGATCAGCAGGGACGGACCGCCCAGGGCCTGGGGTTGTTGGAGGAGGCGGTCCGCATCACCCGGCTGACGGCCGAGGCGAACCCCGCGATCTTCCGCCCCGATCTGGCGAGCATGCTGCACAACCTGGGCGGCCGATTGTCCGCGGTCGGCCGGTACCGGGACGCGCATGCGGCCGAGACGGAGGCGGTGGCCATCTACCGGCAGTTGGTGGAACAGGATCCCCGGGCCCACCTCGGCTCCCTGGCGAACGCCCTCGACGGCGTGGCGGTCGCGCTGAGCGGCGAGGGCCGTCACCGCGAGGGCCTGGTACCGCGCGAGGAGGCGGCGGCACTGCTGCGGGCCGGCGCCGAGGACAATCCGGGGGCCTATCAGCCGGTCCTGGCGAACACGCTGCTGAACCTGGGGGCCGACTTCGGCGAGTCCGGTGCGCTGCGGGAGGCCGTACGGCGTTGCCGCGAGTCCGTCGCGCTGTCGCGGGAGCTCGTCGAGCGCAGCCGCCCGGCGCATCTGCCGGGGCTCGCCCGGTCGCTGATGGTCCTCGGCATCTGGCTCGGCAAGTCCGGTGCGTACCAGGAGGCCGTCGTCCGCTGCGAGGAAGCGGTGGCGTCGTTCCGGGAGTTGGTCGCGCTCGATTCCGAGAGCCATCTGCCCGGGCTCGCGGAGGCCCTGCTGAACCTCGGCCCCCGGGCGTCGGAGGCCGGTCGGGCGGAGCAGGCCGAGGCGGCCTGCCGGGAGGCCGTCGCACTGCACCGCCAATTGCTCCCGTCCAATCCCGTGGTGTTCCGCAGCCGGCTGGCCATCACGCTCGTGAACCTGGGCAACAGGCTCGCCCAGGGATCCGCGGCCGAGGAGGCCGTGGTGTGCTTCCGCGAGGCGGCCGAACTGGCCCGGGAGGTGGCGGAGGAGAACCCGGGCAAGGGCCTGCCGATCCTGGCGGGCGTCCTGACGAACCTGGGACGTCAGCTGAACGCGGTCCGACGGCACGCGGAGTCCGTGACGGTGGCGCGGGAGGCGGTCGACCTCCAGCGGTCCATGGTGCGGGGCGACCCGCGTGTGCACGAGCCGGGATTGGCCGCCGCGCTGGCGATCCTCTGCGACACGCTGAAAACGGCGGGCCGGTACGAGGAGGCCGCCACCTGCGGCGCCGAGGCGGTCGCCCTGCTGGAGCGCCTCGCCGCGGATCTTCCGGACGTGCACCGGCCTCACCTGGGGCTCGCGCTCAGGAACCACGGTCGGGCGCTGGCGGCGCTGGAGCGCAAGCACGAGGCCGTGGTGGTGGCCGAGCGTGAGGTGGAGGTCTGGCGGCATCTGGCGCAGGGCGATCCCGGGGGCCACGCGTTCGAGCTGACGGTGGCCCTGGACCGGCTCGGCGCGCTCCTGGCGGAGGTCCGGATGCACCACGAGGCGGTCCGGGTGGGCCGGCAGGCCGTGGCGCTCTGGCGGGACATGGACCATCCGGCCGCCGAGCGGTTGCTCGCGTTCTCGCTGGGCAGTCTGGGGCGTCCGCTGGCAGCGCTGGACCGGCACGAGGAGCTCACGGCTGCCGGGGAGGAGGCGGTCGTCATCTGGCGACGGCTCGCCGAACGGGATCCGGCCGCCCACCGGCCGCACCTCGTCATGGGGTTGTTCTACGGGCTCGGTCTCCCGCTGGCGCAGGCGAAGCGGTGGCCGAGGGCCGAGGGACCCCTCCGAGAGGCCGTGGACCTCCAACGGCGGCTCGCCGACGAGGACCCGGGCGCCCACCGGCCGCACCTCGCGCACATGCTCGTCGCCGTCGTGCTGATGCGGATCACCGGGCAGCGCGGCCTGCGGGAGGCGCTGGGCGCGGCGGAGGAGGCCGTGACGATCTACGAGGCCCTGGCCAGGCTGAACCCGGCGTTCCGCCCACCTCTGCACGAGGCCGCACGTCTACGGGCCCACCTGCGCGACAGCCTCCCGCCCGAGGGCCGGCGCCGGACCTGAGACCCGTCCACACCCGGTCCACACCCGGTCCGCTCCCTGCGCGTCCACGAAGCTCCACGGGCTTTTCCCCTGATTCCTCCCGGGAGGCCCCGCCCTTCGGGGAGGGGAGGTTTCACAGGTGCGCATCATCCGTCCCGCGCGGTGACGCAGCTCACCCGGTACCGCTGCCGCGCGGGCGCTCTTTGGGTCGCTTTGTCACGTTGACCGGGGGCCGGGGCGCCGGCTTACATACGGGGGGCCGTACGTCGGATCTTCGTGAGCCCGCCTCCGCAACGAACGGCCGGCTGCGAGAGCCCGAGGATGCCGGCCTGTTTCGACGTCCTCGTCCGCCGTCCAGCCGTGAGAGCACCGGCCGCCGTCCACGGCCTTCCCTACTCCGCCACCGAGGAAGCCACTCATGCGACGAACCACCACGCGCCGTACGACGCCGCGCCGAACCGGCAGACCCGCGGTCCTCGCCGCGCTGTCGGCGGCCCTGATCGCCGCACCCCTGCTGCCGATCGGAGCGCCCGCGCGGGCCGCCGTCGGAAGCCCGGTCCCGACGGGCTCGTACGCCTTCGCCGCCCACCTCCGGATCGGCGACGGCGAGCGGACCCGCGCCTGTTCCGGTGTCCTCGTCGCCCCGCAGTGGGTGGCCACGGCGGCGAGTTGCCTCACCGACGGGCCGTTACCGGGGGGCGTCGTCGCGCCCGGCGCCCCGGCGCTGAAGACGGTCGCGACCGTCGGCCGCGCCGATCTGACGGCGACCACCGGCGGGCACGTCGCGGAGGTCACCGAGCTGGTGCCGCGCGTCGGGCGGGACCTCGTACTGGCCCGCCTCGCGACGCCCGCGACCGGGATCCAGCCGGTGGCCGTGGCCTCGGAACCGGCCGCTGCCGGCGACACCCTGAAGGTGGCGGGCTACGGCCGGACGAAGACCGAATGGGTGCCCGACCGGTTGCACGTGGCCTCCTTCGCCGTGAACACGGTCGACGCGACCACGTTCGCCATCACCGGCAGCTCGGCGGGCGACGCGATCTGCCAGGGCGACAGCGGCGGCCCCGTCCTGCGCGAGCGGGCCGGCGCCCTGGAACTCGTCGGCATCAGCAGCCGGTCCTGGCAGGGCGGTTGCCTGGGCGTCACGGAGACCCGCAACGGCGCCTTGGCCGTGCGCGCCGACGCTCTCGTGGGTGCCTCGCGGCTCACCGCCGGGCAGCGCCTCGCCTCCGGCGACACCCTCGCCTCGACCGCCGCCACGCTCACCATGCGGGCCGACGGTGACCTCGTCGTCGCGGCCAAGGCCGGCAACGTCCTGTGGTCGACGCGCACGGCGGGCAACGCGGGCGCCACCGCCCGGTTCGGGGCCGACGGCAACCTCGTCGTGCGCGACGCGGCCGACACGGCCACGCTGTGGCAGTCCGGCACCGCCGCCGGCGGCGGTTCGGTGGTGCTCCAGGAGCGCGGCAACCTCGTCGTGCGCGACGCGCAGGGCGCGTCCCGGTGGTCGAACGGCTCGGCCGTCCGCAACGACTTCGACGGCAGCGGTCGGGCTGACATGGTCGAGTGGTACGACTATCCCGACGACAGTGACGCGATGCACGTCTTCCGCGGCTCGCCGAGCGGCGCCCTCGACGCCCCCACCACGTCCTTCACGACGGGCCCGGGCAACTGGTCCGTCAACCAGATGAAGCGGATGTCCGGCGACTACAACGGCGACGGCCGCGCGGACCTGGCGGTGTTCTACGGCTACGGGGACGGTTCCGTGAAGCTGTGGACGTTCCTGGGACGGTCCGACGGCACCTTCGAGACCCCGTTCCCGTCCTGGTCGGCGCCGCCCGGTCACTGGGAGTTCTCCCGCGCCCGGTTCCACAGCGGGGACTTCAACGGCGACGGCCGCGACGACCTCGTCGCCTGGTACGACTACTGGGCCGGTCACGACACCATGTTCACGTTCCTGTCGGACGAGCGCGGCGGCTTCCCCGCGACCGCCCCCTTCGTCGGCTGGACCGTGCCGGCGGGCAGGTGGACGGCCTCGGACGCGAAGTACACCACGGGTGACTTCAACGGCGACGGCCGCGACGACGTCGCGGCGCTCTACCGCTACGGCGACCAGGCCGTGAAGCTGTGGACGTTCCTGGCCACGCCGTCGGGCGGCTTCCAGGACGGCCGGCTCGCCTGGGTCGCCGACACCTGGGGCCCGCTGGCGCGTACGGACGTCCATTCCGGCGACTTCGACGGCGACGGCCGCGACGACCTGGGCCTGTGGTTCGACTACGAGGCCGGGCACGACGCCTTCCACACCCTGAAGGGCAACGCGGACGGCACGGTGGGCTCGTACAGGGTGGCCCTGAACCTCCCGGCGGGCGAGGTGTCCCGGCAGAACCTGCGGCTCGTGGTGGGCGACTACAACGGCGACGGTCGTGACGACCTGGGCGCGATGTACGGGTACGGGGACGGCGAGCGGATGCTGACCTGGCCGGCCCTCGCGGACGGTTCCCTGGCGCCGACGGCCACGAGCGGCTGGATCAACGGCAGGCCGGAGTGGTGGGAGCTCTCGCGGGTCAACTTCGTCGACCGCTACACCAACGGCTGACGGCGCACGGGCCCCGGGTGGAGGACCGAGCCGCCCGGCCCCCGCGCCGTCCACGGAAGAACCGGATGCCGGATACCGGGCGGTGTGTGGTGTGTGGTGTGTGGTGTGACCGCACCGGCCGCACCACACACACCGCCCCGCCCCGCTCGTCAGCGGCTGTGGAGCCGGCCGGCGACGTTGGCCTGGTTCGCCTCCAGCAGGTAGAGGAGGATCCACAGTCCGATCACGAAGGCGAGCACGTCCGCCACCAGTGCGACGGCTCGGCCCCCCTGACTCCTTCTTCCACCGCGTGCGCGTGTGTGAGTGCTCATGCAGCGCGTGTTGCCGCGCGTGGGTGGCGCAAACCCTTGCCGGCACGCTCTGTTCGAGCAGCGTGCCGGCAAGGCCGGAGCGTCCGCGCCGGAAGCCGGTCAGGCCAGGTTGCGGTAGCCGTTCCAGCCGGCTCCGTAGGTGCCGATGACCTGCATGCCCCCGCCCGCGTTGTTCCAGCGCACCAACTCGCCGTTGCCGTTGTTGATCGCGACCAGGTCGCCGAGGCCGTCGCCGTTGAAGTCGCCCGCCACCAGGTCGCGGTAGCCGTCCCAGCCCGCGCCGTAGGTACCGGCGACCTGCATGCCCCCGCCCGCGCTGTTCCAACGCACCAACTCCCCGGCGCCGTTGATCGCGGCCAGGTCGGCATGACCGTCCCCGTTCAGGTCGGCGGCCGTCAGGGCGCGGTAGCCGCCCCAGCCGGGCCCGTAGTCGCCGTCGACGGTCAGACCCCCGCCGGTGTTCGACCAGCGCACCAGCCTGCCGTCGGGAGCGACGGCCACGAGGTCGCTCCGACCGTCTCGGTTGTAGTCGATGGCGGTCAGCTCGCGGTAGGGGCCCCAGCCGGCTCCGTAGGTGCCGGCCACCTGCATGCCCCCGCCGGCGTTGTTCCAGCGCACCAGTTCGCCGCTGCCGTGGTTCACGGCGACCACATCGCTGAAGCCGTCGCCGTTGAAGTCGCCGGCGGTCAGCTCGCGGTAGGGGCCCCAGCCCGCGCCGTAGGTGCCGGCCACCGGCATGCCACCGCCCGCGTTGTTCCAGCGTACGAGCTCGCCGGTGCCGTTGTTGATCGCGACCAGGTCGCTGAAGCCGTCGCCGTTGAAGTCGTTCGTGGGCGCGAGGCGCGAGACGCCGGCCGGTGCGATGTACGCGCCGACGCGCTGGCCGCTCGTGTTCACGCCGTTGCGCCAGTTCCAGCTCGTGCGCTTGACCGTACCGCTCTCGTTGCCGCCGACGGTGGTGACGGTGTCGCCGGAGACGGCCACCACGACGCTCACGTGGGCGGCGTAGGTTCCGGAGGCGTTGAGATCGAACACCACCGCGTCGCCGACATCGGGCACCTGGTCCAGGGTGCCGGGATGGTTCACGCCGTACCGGTAGAAGTCGCTCGCGCTGATGCCCAGGCCGCCGAGGTCGCTCACGCCGGCATTGCGCCAGACCCAGGTGGCGAACACCGCGCACCAGCCGCCACCGGGGCACTCCCCGTAGTACGAGCAGGTGTGTGGTTGGTTCGCCTCGCGGTTGGCGACGCCCGCGATGCCGGAGGCGGTGGCCGCCTGCGCGGACGGCGCCGTGGTCAGGGTCGCGCCCGCCGCCAGCAGGACGCCCAGCGCGGTGGTGGCGACTCGGCGGAACAGCATTGCTCTCACGTTCGACTCCTCGATTCCATGCGGCCCTTCAGGTGCCGTGGAAGAGACTCGCCGACCCCGCTGTAAGTCCTCTGCAAACCGTACGATTCCCTGGCGGGCGTTCGCCGCAGGGGTGGTACGGAGTCAACGCCGGGGGGCGCGGATGGAGTTCAGGGTGCTCGGTCCTGTGGAGGTGTGGTCGCAGGGCGGCCGGTTGCCGTTGGGCGGGCCGAAGCCACGCGCCCTGCTCGCCACCCTCCTCCTGTCGCACGGCCGGGTGGTCTCCACGGAACGGCTGGTCGACCGGGTGTGGGGCGAGGCCCCGCCGCCGACGGCCCGCGCTCTGGTCCAGACGTACGTCTCCGCGCTCCGCCGCGCGATCGGAAGCGACGTACTGGAGACCCGCCCGCCCGGCTACGTCCTGCACGCCCCCGCGGTCGCCTTCGACCTGGCCGTGTTCGAACGACTCGCCGGGGAGGGGCGGGACGCGCTGACCGCCGGCGAGCCCGAACGCGCCTCCGCACAGCTGCGTTCCGCCCTGGACCTGTGGCGGGGCGCCCCGCTGGGGGGAATCGGCGACGCGCTGCGGGCGGACGCCCACCGCCTGGACGAACTCCGCTTGGGCGCGCTGGAGGACCGGGCCGCGGCCGACCTGGCCCTGGGGCGCACGACCGAGCTCCTCGGCGAACTGCCTTCCCTGGTGGCGTACGCACCCCTGCGCGAGCGGCTCCGCCACCAGCTGATCACCGTGCTGTACCGGGTGGGCCGCCGGGCGGACGCGCTCGCCACCTATCACGAGGGGCGTCGGCTGCTCGCCGACGAGCTCGGCATCGACCCGGGGCCCGAGCTGCGGCGCCTCTACGAGTCGATCATTCGGGCTGACCCCGCGTCGGCGGCGGGAGGGCGAGAACAGGTGCGCGAGCACGCGCCGATGGCGACTCCGGCTCAACTGCCGCCACAGGTCGCTGACTTCACCGGTCATGACAAAGCCTTCGCCACGCTCGTCGGAGGGCTGACCGATCCCGGTCCGGTCTGGCTCGTGACCGGCAGCGGTGGCGTCGGCAAGTCGACGCTCGCGGTGCAGGCCGCCCACCGGGTGGCGTCCGCGTACCCGGACGGGCAGCTCTACGCCTCCCTGCGCGGCACGGTGGGCCCCGCCGCCCTGCCGGGCGAGGTACTCGGCCGGTTCCTGCGTTCCCTGGGCATGCCCGACAGCGCGGTCCCCGACCGGGTGGAGGACCGGATCGGCCAGTTCCGGACCCTGCTGAGCGGCCGCCGGGTACTGCTGGTGCTGGACGACGTGGGCGACGAGGCCCAGGTGCGACCCCTGCTCCCCGGGGCCGCGACCTGCGGTGTCGTACTCACCAGCCGCAGCCGCCTGGCAGGGCTGAGCTCCATCGCCCGGGTCGAACTCGACGCCCTGGCCGACGACGCGGCGGTGGAGCTGCTGGCCCGGATCGCCGGAGCCGACCGGGTTGCCGCCGAGCCGGAGGCCGCCGCCGAGGTGGCCCGACACTGCGGAGGCCTGCCCCTGGCCGTACGCATCGCCGGAGCGCGGCTGGCCACCCGAAGACACTGGCGCGTCAGCACCCTCGCCGGCCGGCTGGCGGACGAGTACCGCCGGCTGGACGAGCTGCGGGCGGGCGACCTGGAGGTGCGCGCCACCTTCGACCTCAGCCACCACGCCCTCGACGCCCAGGCCCGCACGGCCTTCGCCCGTCTCGGCCTCCTCGGCGTACCGGACTTCGCGCCTTGGGTGCTGGCACCGCTGCTGGACGTTCCCGACCCGATGGCCGAGGAGATAGGCGAGCGACTGATCGACGCCCAGCTCCTCGACGTGGAGCGCGACCCCGCCTCCGGGCAACCCCGCTATCGCATGCACGACCTGCTCCGCGTCTACGCCGCCGAACAGGCGGAGGCGACCCAGACGTCCCGGGAGCGTTCCGCCGCCCTGAGCCGGGTGATGGGCGGTTGGCTGTGGCTCGTCACACAGACCACGGCCGCACAGCACTCCGGGACGGTGCAGGCTCCTACGGGAGGCACACCGACCAGACCCCTGTCACCCGAGGCGGCGGCCTTCGCGCTGGCGGATCCCCTCTCCTGGTTCGCCGCAGAGGAGGTGGCCCTGGTGGCCGCGGTCGAGCGGGCCGCCGCGATGGACCTGGACACGCCCGCCTGCGATCTGGCGGCCGCGCTCGGCGCCTCCGCCTTCGCCGTCGGGAACCGGTTCCGGCAGTGGAGCCGGGTGCACACCGGGGCACTCGCCGCCACCCGCCGCGCGGGCAACACCACCGGGGAGGCGACGCTGTTGGCCGGTCTCGGTCAGCTGCGCTACGAAGAGGACCGCTACACCGAAGCGGAGCGGTACTTCCGGCAGGCCCTGCCCCTGTTCGAAACGGCCGGTGACGTCCGGGGCACGGCGGTGGTGCTCGCCGGCCTCGGCTCGGTCGACCGGGAGCGCGGTCGCTTCGTCTCCGCCCGCGACCAGCTCACCCGCGCCCTCGACGGATTCCGGCGGAGCGACGACCACGCGGGCATCGGGCACACCGCCCGCCTGGCCGCCTCCGTGCACCTGGAGGAGGGCACCTACCCCGCCGCGCGCGCACTCCTCGTGGAGTCCCTCACGGCCTACCGGCGCATCGGCAGCATCCGCGGCGAGGCCCTGACGCTGCGCACCACCGGGCTGGTGCACCGCGCCGTCGGCGACTACCGGGCCGCCGCCGACCTGTGCGCCGAAGCGGGCGAGATGTTCCGCGCCACCGGGGACCGCCTGATGGCCGCCTACGCCGACCAAGCCATGGCCAAGGCCCTCGTCCGGCTCGGGGAGACGTCCGGCATCCGCACCGTGCTCAGCGCGGCCCTGCGGGAGTGCCGCGACCACAGCGACCCCTTGGGCGAAGGCCTCGTCCTGCGCACCCTGGGCGAGCTGTCCCTGGCCGAGGGCCGACTCGACGAGGCCGCCCGCGAACTGGAGGCCGCCGTACGCATCTGGCAGCGCCTGGGCCTGCCCCTGTTCTGCGCGCGGGCACACCGCGACCTGGCGGCCGTACACGAGGCCGCCGGGGACCCGCGTACTGCGGCCGAGCTGCGCGCCGACGCACTGCGGGTCTTCGCCGCCTTCGGCGCACGGGAGCACGGGGAGCTGTCCCGACGGACGAACGCCGGGGTGGTCCCGGTGGGGTGACGGGGCCGTGGAGCGGTGACAGCGAGGGGCACCCGTCGAGATCGTCTCGGCGGATGCCCGTCTCGTGCTTTGGCCGGCCGCCCCGGCCGGCGGGGCGGATGCCGCTACTCGGCGGCCTTGGCGCAGGTCACCTTCGCGAACTTCGAGGTGACGGTGTACGTGTCGTTGGGGACGCCGGTGAACTCGAAGAAGCCGTCCTGGATGGTTTGGGTGGTGTTCACGACGGCGCCGGAGGAGTTCTTCAAAGTGACCGTCTCCGCCACCGGGAATCCCCTGCCGGACACCCCGTAGGTCGTTCCCGGCCCCTTGGTCACGGTGCACTTGATCGCGGCCTCCTCGTCGGACACCCACTTCGGGCAGATCGCCCTGGCCCGACGTCCCGCGGCGCTGTAGGTGTCGTTCGGCAGCCCTGTGACCTCGAAGAAGCCTCCGGTGATGACGCGCGCCGTGCGCACCGCGGTGCCCTGCGAGTTCCTCACGGTGACGCGTTCGCCGGGTCTGAACCCTTCGCCGGACACGCCGAACGTGTTGTTGGGGCCCTCCGAGAGGAAGCAGGTGGCGCCGGGTACGGCCCGTGCCGCCGCGTCGGCCGTCATCACGGTGACGCCGGTCCACCCGCTGAACGCCACGGCGGCCACGACCGCGGTGGAGAGGGTCTTCCTTCGCATGAGATGTCCCTTCCGTCGGCTGAAGGCAGTCGCGTCGCCCGAGTAGGTCACCGCCCGCACAGGTCTCCCGCTTCTCGCGCCCGGTGGCGAAAGTGTCTTCTCGGGGATCCCACCTCTGGTCGATGGGGCGCAGAGCTGTAGGGCGATGCTCACTGCCCTGACGTCCACCGATGACGGCCGAGGTGGTTGTGCCTTCAACCTCGGCTCGGAAAGCGGAATTTTGACGACGCGTGGAGGTCTGTCATCACCCACACCCGCAGGGGGCCTCCATCCGCTCCCCACTATTGCACCGGGCGGGGCGGGCCGCACGTGGGCGTGGTCGACCGGAAGCCGATCCTCGCGCGGCGTGATCGCGGTGACCGTGAGGTCCTCCACACCAAACTCGGCGCGCCGACAGGCAGGCCCTGCCTCCCGTCGGTGGCTCGCGCAAGCGGGGTCAGCCGTTCGAAAGCTCTCCGGTCTCGGCGACCCTGCCGACCGTGCCGACCACCTCGTCGACCGCCACATCGGGCTTGCGCACCACGTCCGTGGCGACGGCGGACGAGTCGACCACGGGCTTCCCCAGTGCGCCCAGGCCGCCGAGCCCGTCCGCGAACACGGGCGGCGAGGAGGCGAGGGAAGCGGCTCCGGCCACGAGGACAAGGACCATCGTCTTCTTGATCACGCCCCGCTCAACGAGGCACCCTCCCCCAGGGACACCCCCCGGCCGACCCGACCTCGCCTTGCCGGGGCGGCCACTCCACCTCCGGGCGCACTGACCGCAGAAGAGTCAGCGCAGCCGGTCGTACACCAAGGCGATCTCCCCCAGATCGCCGGTCTCCTGGTGCGTGAGCTTCCATTTCGAGCTCGGCAGGCCGTCGTCAAACAGCCGCGCCCCGCCCCCGACGATCTCGGGAAAGACCATCAGGTACAGCCGGTCCAGCAGATCCGCCGAGAGGAGCGCCTTCATGACACTGGCACTGCTGTTGACGAGGATGTCGCCCTCACCCGCGGTCCTGAGATCGGCGACGACCTCCGCGGCGGGGGCGTTCACCAGGCGGGTGTTGTGCCACGGCGCCTCGGCCAGGGTGGTCGAGAAGACCACCTTCTCCGTGTCGACGAGCCACTTCGCATACCCACGATCACGCGGATCGGCGTTCTCATCCACGGCGACCGACGGCCAGTACCCCAGGAACCCCTGGGCATTGACCCTTCCGAGCAGGGCTGTCGTCGCGCCCTCCCAGATTCGGGTGAGCTGGTCCCTCGCGACCTCGGTGGTCACGTACGGTGCGAAGGCGCTGAAGTCGTGGACTCCACCGCGGCCGTTGTACCGTCCATCCAGGCTCAGAGCCAGGTTCGCGGTCACCCTGCGGCTGGTCGCCTTGTTCATTTCACGCTCCCCGTATCGGTGCTGTCGGTGTCGTGCGGGTCTGTGGCGAGGGTGGCGAGAGCGGCGTCCAATTTGTCGAGGCTGTGGTCGAAGCCGATCTCGATTCCCGCGATGAAGTCGGCGGAGTCGACCGTGCTGTCGGCGATCCGCCAGTGGACTTCGAGGTCCGTGCCCGTATCGGACGGCGCCAGGACCATGTCGACGTGCGCGGTGAACGCGGTGCTCCCATCGGGCAGTACGGGAGAGAGTCGGTAGCCGAGGCTCTCACCGGGCCGCACGCTCTCGACGCATCCCTCCGCACGACCGGCTACGACGTCGGAGCCGTCGACATCCTCGGTGTCGCGGTACTCCTGGACGATTCGTCCACCCGGTCGTGCTTCGAAGACCAGCTCGGAGACCCTGAGGTCATCCGGCGTCCACCAGAGGGCGAGCAGGGACTCCTCGGTGAGGTGACTCCAGACCAGTTCAGGTCGCCCGGCCAGCGACCGGTGAAACCGGAAGGTGCGGTCGTCGGCCCATCCGGGCTCCTGCGCGGCGAGTCGCTCCAGGCGGAGGCTGTTTCCGTAGCGGTCGTAGGTCGCGCGCGAGCCGGCGGGCTGGTCCGCTTGGTCGGCGAGCCGGTTCAAGGCCGCCGCCAGTTCCCGCAGGGGGGCGGACTGCAGCGCGTAGATACGCCGCTGCCCCGTGCGCTGCGAGGTGACGATGCCGGCGCGCTCCAGGGTCTGCAGGTGCTTGGTCGTCTGCGGCTGGCGCGCGTCGGCAAGCTGGGCGAGAACCCCGACCGGACGGGGCCGCTCGGCCAGCAGCCTCACGAGCCGCAGGCGGGCGGGGTCTGCCAGTGCGGCGAGGAGTGCGTCCATGAGCACAATCATTCTCCGTGGAGAATATTCCTGTCAAGGAATACTTGTGCTCGCTCGGCGCCCCGACAGCCCGGCCGCCCGCTCAGGCGTGCGAGGACGGGCGCCCCGGAGGCTGGAAGCAGGCGGTGATCGTCTTGCCGGTGTGGCAGGGGTGCGCGTGGGCCTCCCACCGGTCGGCGAGCGCGTCGATGATGGCCAGGCCCCGGCCGGAGGTCGCCCGGGTCGAGGCGGGCTTGGGAGCCGGCAGCTCCGGGTCGCCGTCGGCCACGCTGACGTGCACGCAACAGCCGTCCCAGGCGAGCACGAGTTGGGCGCTGCTGTGTGCGTGCACGTGCGCGTTGGTGACCAGTTCCGACACGGTCAACAGGATGGAATGGACGGTGTCGGGGGCGTCCTCGCTCCACTCCAGGGTCTTCAGATGCGCCAGGCACCATCGGCGTGCCTCACGAACGCCCAGGTGCACGGGAAACGACCTGGCCCAACCGACGGCTCGGATCACCACGGTCTCACCATCCCTCCTCGGTCGGTCGGCGGGTCGCTCCTCAGCCGCGTCCGGCCCGGTGTCGGGGACGGTGGGCGTCTCGTCGGGTGACCAGCAGCAGGGCCAGCAGCATCGGCGCGATCAGCATGATCATGGTCCCCATCGGCCTTCGCCTCCTCACGATCGGTACCTCTTCGACCTGTTCGGCTCCTTCCCGTGTTTCCGGCAGGCTTCGACGCAAACCCCCCTTTCTCCCGGGCCCGACCGGCACGGGCCGGCTCGCGTCGCCCCTGCCCCGCTCGACCACCCTTGACCTCAAGCGCACTTGATGTCCTTGAGTGGTTCACGGCGGCGAGAACGTCGCCCGACCCGGTAACGGATCGGATTCCCGAGCGGAGCGAGGCACATCATGACGAACGACACCCTGACCGTGGGCAACATCTCCGCGCAGACCCGTGAGGCGGTGACGGGCGTGGTCAAGGATCTGGAGAACGCGTTCAACGCCCACGACGGCGCGGCCCTGGCCGAGCAGTTCGGCGTGGACGCCTCGTGGACCAACGCGGCCGGCCTGCGGCTCGACGGCCGGGAAGCGATCGCGGAGTTCAGCGGGCCCGCGCTCAAGGGCTTCCTGAGCGAGTCGTACGCACGCTACGACGTCGTGAAGCTCCTGGAGATCGCGGACGGCGTCATCGGCGTGAACGTCCACCAGACCCCGACGGACGCCTCGGGCAACCCCGTCGAAGGTCCGCACGGTGTGACCACGTACGTGATCGCACGGCAGCCGGACGGCTGGAAGATCGTGGTCGGCCAGAACTCGGCCGTCGCCGCACCGCCCCTGGGGTGAGCGGGCGGCGGCCGGAGAGAAGGCGCCGGTGGCTCGCCGCCGCAAGGCATGAGGGAACCCAGGCGTTCTGTTCGCTCCGGCCCGAGACGGCGATCGGCCCCGCCGGTTCCACCCTTCGATACGGTCGGATGCGGCCCTCCCGTTCGGTTGGCCGAACGCCTATGATCATCACCGCCGGGGGGGTATTGTGTGAGGTCATGCCCAGCGATCGGCGTCGGCGTTGCGGCAGAGGGGCGGCGAGTGGCCACGGACACGAACGACGACGCGCCCTCAGGCAGAGGACGGATCGGCCGCGTGCTGATCACAGGTGGCGTCGCCGTGGCCCTGATCGGCGCCCTCACCGCCGGATGTCTCGCCTACGCCGGCCGTTTCCCGGGCAATTCCATGGATGCCGCGTGGAAGACCTCCGCGGACGACGAGCCCTCCGAACAGGGCAACGGAGCCTGGCTGGCCGGCGACACCCTGGTGCGCAGCCGCTTCGACGCGGCGACCGGCTACGACGCCGGCACCGGCAAGCAGGTCTGGGAGTACCGGCCACCCGGCCGCTCCGAGATATGCACGGCCGAGGCCGACGTCGACCACTCCGTCCTGCTCATCACGCGCGACGACGACACCCGCCCCGCCTCTGCCCGGCGGGAGCTGTGCACCGCCGTCGCCGCGATCGACCTGAAGAACGGCCGGGAGCTCTGGCGCGCCCCGATCCCCGAGAGCGGCAAAGGCCGCTTCGAGCCCGACCCGTTGGCCGCCGGCGGCGGTCTCGCCGTGCTCGCCGACCAGGGGCTGCGCGCGGTCGACGTACGCACCGGCGCCTCCCGCTGGACGGCCGCCGTACCCAAGCACTGCCTGCCGGGCAAGGCGGCCCCGGCCACACGCCACGTCGCCGCCGTCCTCACCTGCGGCGACCCGGCCAAACCGTGGAAGGACGGCGCCCCCGCGGACGCCGAACTGCACGCCGCCGCCTTCGACCCGGCCACCGGCGCCCTGCTGTGGTCCACCCCGTTCGGCGACCGCGAGCCGGTCAGGCCCGGTACGGTCACGTCCATCGTCTCGGCCGACCCCCTGGTCGTGTCCGCCACGACCTCCTCAGGATCGCCGTCGACCTCGTTGAGCTCCGACTCCGGGGCCTACCACTCCTTCGGCCCGGACGGCCGCGCCAACCCGCCCATCGACTACGACGGCTCCTACGGGAGACTGGACCCCAGGATCCCCCTCGGGTCGGCGACGGACGGCACCCGGCTCTACGCACTGGCCGGCTACTCCATGAAGGGCGGGGCCCGTCACCGTCCGGTCGCGTTCGACCTGGCCACCGGTCGGCCGGTCTGGAAAGCCGGTCTCGACGATCTGCCGGGCATCGGCCTGCACGTCCGGGACGGAAGGGTCACGGTGATCGCCAGAGGCAGCGCGACCTCGCCGGTCCCCGACGAGGACCTGTACGTCTTCGACGCCGCCACCGGCAGGGAACGCGACGTCCGCGACTTCCACGACGACGTGCCGGCGGACCGGATCTTCGAGTACAAGGGGCTGCTCATCGTCGCCGACCTGGGTGTCTCCTTCACCGCGTACGAACGCTCGTGACCCTCGCTCGTACGTACGCCCCCGCCGCGACGGGTCGAGGGGTGGAACCTCGACCCTGTCAAGGGGTCGGGTCACCGCGCGCCGGGGCCGCTCGCGCGGATCGCGCCCCGGGCCGGCCAGGGCGCCGTGCCCGCGGATTCGATCACGGGCGGCGGTCGCGCAGCCTGCCGACCGCGGCCAGGGCGCGCAGCGCCGCGGCCTTGAGGTACGGCCGCTCGCGCACGAACCCCCGGGCCGCGCGCGGCGGCTCGTGGCTGAGCCAGTGCAGGGCCGCCCCCGCTCCGGCGCGGAGCACGGCGCCCTCGTGCACGATCAGGTCCCGCGTCTTGAGGGAGTCCTTGTAGGGGGCGTCGCCCCTGCCGAGATCGAGCATGTCGATGCCGGCGGCGGCGGCCTCCTTGATCATGCAGAGGTAGAGGACGCGTCCGGGACTGAAGGTGGCGTACTCCCGGTCGTAGGCGGGGAACCAGCACGAGAGCACGGTGCGCGAGCGCAGGCCGAAGTGCGCGGCGACGGGTCGCCCGCCCGCGTAGAGGACCGACAGGAGGCCCGTGCAGGACGGTGTCCGCGTGGTGGCGAGCATCGTCACCAGGTTGTTGATCCAGTCCTGGGCGAACCGGTCGCGCCGGCCGGTTCGGCGGTACTGGGCGGACTTCCAGGTCATCAGCGTCCGCAGTGCGGCCGGATCGCGCTCGTCGAACACGAACCGCAGCGGTCCGGCCTGCCGGGCCAGACGGCGTTCCTGTGCGCGGGTGGCCTTCAGGAAGGTGCGGGAGCCGGCCCGGAGGCGGACCTCGTAGTCGGCGTATCCGCCGGTGAGGTCGATGACGGGCGAGGCGAAGCGCCCGGTGACGAAGGGCAGGAACAGGTCCTGGCCGGTTTCGAGGTGGTTGAACTCCCAGACGGACAGGGAGCCGGCGCGCAGCAGCTCGTGCGGGTCCACCTCCACACCGGGGCGCAGTACGGCTCCCTGGCAGTCGGAGACGCCCAGGCCGATGGCACGGCCGCGGCCCCACCGGCTGCGCTCGAAGGGGAAGAAGCCGGCGGGCTCGCCGCCCTGGCGCACGACCGCGACCCGGGCACCCGGGCGCACGCGGCCGACCGCCCGGCAGAACTCGGCGCTCATGAAGGGGTTGGCCTGTGGCGCCGTACGGGCCCGTAGTTCGCCCCACAGTTCCAGGTCGGCCGGCGTCAGCTCGGCGGGGCGAATCACGTCGATGCGTTGAACGGTCACTGCGGCTCCTGTATACGTCGAAAAGCTCACCGCGCCGTGACCGACTGCCGGCGCACGGGTGGTGCGCCGCGGTCACGCCGGGGCGCACCACCCGGTCCCCGGAGTCCGTGCGGGCCTCGGGGCTCGCCCTGCCGAGCTCTGGTTTCGGCCGCGGTCGGAGGGTGGGTGAGGGCGCCTCGCGGTGTTAAACGACTGTCGGAGTAACAGGCAGCGGCGCAGGCGCGACCGGGGAAGGGGAAGTGGCTTGCGGCGGCGTGCGGGCGGCGGGCCCCATCGTCACGCGTGCCGGGTCGTGGGTGGGCGACCGTCCGGGCCGGCGCGGGTCCCTCGTTCGGTGGAGTCGGGCCTCCGCGCAGCGTGCCCCGTGTATCGGGCGGTGCCCGATCACCCCCCGGGGTTAGTGGGTCGGCGCAGGGGATGACGGGCCGGGGCCCGCAAAAGTACTCCGGCCGGAGTTTTGCGGGTGGAACTTCGTGGTCCGCGCGCGCTGCCGCCGGTTGGCTTGGGGCTCACGCGCAGTACGTCTCCGGCAGGCGCCGGGCGAGAGAGAGTCCCCCATGAGAATCCGAAGCGGCATCGCGGCGGCCCTGACCGCGATATGCGCGAGCATCGCCCCGGTGCCTTCGGCTCAGGCGGGCGCGCCCGAATTCGGCCGGCCGGACGCCGTCGTGAACGAGGCGACCGTCGAAGGGCACCGAGCCGGCGGCCACGACCCACAAGCCCCGTCCGACGCGGGCACGGTCCCCCGGCCCCGCTGCCGCGCGCAAGCCGCGTCCACGTCCGCGACGGACGGCCCGGTGCGACACCGCACGCGCCCGGGCCACCGGTCCGAGCGCCACTGGGAACCGCCGTCCTCCTGGCGGCCCTGGCAGCCGTCGCGTTCGCGGCACGTCGGCTCGGAGCGGGTGCCCTCGGTGACGCCCGGTGGCGACGCGCGCGACACGGCTCCGCGTCCCGTCCGCGCGGTGTCCTGTGCCACCGGGGTCCGGGCGCCGGGCTGACGGCCCTGCCGTACGGAGGGCCCGTCGCCGAGGCCTCGCACGCCACCGTGCGCGTCGGCGCACCGTCGAAGACTTCCCGCGAACCAGCCCTGGAACGCGATATTTCAGAGAGAGAGAACGATGAAAGCAAGGATCGCCCAGGCCGCCGTCGCCGCTGCCGTACTCGCGGTCGGTTCCGGCGCCGTGATCACCGTCGCCACGGCCTCCGCGTCGGAGACCTCCGAGATGTCCGTCTCGGCCCAGGGCGCGACGGTCGCCGCGCAGCCGGCGGCCACGGTCGCGGCGGAGCCGAACGCCACCGTGGTGGCGGAACCCAACGCCACGGTACTGGCGGAGCCGGCCGGCACCGCCCTCCCTCCGCAGCCGGGCGGTACGACGGCGCCGCCGCCGAAGCCGAGCAAGTCGCCCGCGCCCTCGGGCACCCCGCAGCCGGGCAAGACCACCACACCTCCCCCGAAGCCGAGCAAGACCACGACGGCCTCCCCGCAGCCGGGCAAGCCGGGTGAGACCTACAAGGGTTCCGCGACCTTCTACTCCCCCGGCCTGGGTGCGTGCGGGAAGATGATCAAGGAGAACGAGCTCGCCGTCGCCCTCGACCCGACCATGTTCGGGGCCGGCTACCCGTCGAGCAACTGCGGGCGCAAGGTCGTCATCACCTACAAGGGGAAGTCGATCACGGCGACGGTCCTCGACGAGGCTCCGGGCGCGGGCCGACACGGTCTCGACCTCACGCCGGGCGCGTTCAAGGCACTGGCTCCGCTCGACAAGAACAAGATCGACGTCACCTGGCACTTCGCCAAGTAACCCATAGGGCGGGGGCGGGGGCCACGGCCCCGGTCAGGCCGACGGCCGCGTCCCCGTTCCCGCCGACCGCGAGGTCGGTTCCGGAACGGACCGTCGCGGCCCGACGTCGCCCTCGGTGGGCCGTGACCCCGTGGCGCCCGACCCTCGGTTCCTGAAGGCCGGAACGCCGAGCAGGGCGAAGCCGAGGGCCGCCGCAACGAGATGGCCGACGGTGGTGAAGTCCGGCAGCGGACCGGTCCATTCGGCGCCGCCGAGGGGCCAGGCGAGTACGAAGGCCACCCACGGCAGGCGTGCCCGGCGCGGCAGGGCGAGCGTACCGATCGCCAGTACGGTCTGGGCTCCGTAGCTGACCCCGTAGTCCAAGGCCTCGCGCGTGGACGGGGGGTACCAGCCCTGCCGCAGCGCCACGGTGACGACGGCGGCGGTGAGCAATGTCGCCGCCACGTGCCCACCGAGGAACACGGCCGCCGCGCGCGCCGTACCCCACCGGTGCTCCGTCCAGGCCAGGAAGCAACAGACGCCGAGGCCCAGGGTGATCAGGGTGCCGACGAACTCGACCGAGGTGACGTCCGTGAGCGTCCCGTCGAAGAACAACACGCTGCCGAGCAGCGCGGTCAGCGGATGGTCCCCGAGGTTCTCCAGGTTCGTACTGACGTGGCCCAGTACGTCGGCCGCCCGGTCGGCGGACGCCCCCCGGCCGATCCAGGCGTGACCGGCGAGGAGCAGACAGACGTAGCCGAGCGTGGCCGGCGCGCGGCGCGGGTACGCCCGTACGGCGTCGATCGCCCTGCCCAGCGGAGCCCTCGACGGCCGAGCGTTCACATGCGGTCCTTTCACAGGCGATCGGCGTCGCGCCGGGAAGCGGGTGCGCCCAGGATACGGGGCGCCGCTGCGCCGGTCCGGGGCGCGGCGGGTCAGGGGCCCGTGACGGTGCGTTCCAGGAAGGCGAGGGCGTCGGCGGGTTCGTCGGCGATGAACAGCAATTCGGTCAGGGGGACGGGGAGGAAGCCCTCGGCCTCCATGCGGAAGAGCTGTTCGCGCAGGCCGTCGTAGAAGCCGGCCGTGTTCAGGAGGACCACCGGTTTGGCGGTCCTGCCGTGCTTCCTCAGCTCCAGGATCTCGGTGGCCTCGTCGAGGGTTCCCATGCCGCCCACCATGATGACGAACGCGTCGGCCCGCTCCATGAGGGTCGCCTTGCGCTCGGCGAGGTCGCGGGTGAAGACCATCTCGTCGGGGGCGGTCACCGGTCGTGCCTTGGCCGCCAGGAAGTCGACCGAGACTCCCGAGAGCCTTCCTCCCGCGCCGCTGACGCCGTCCGCGACGACCTTCATCAGGCCCGTGTCGGAGCCGCCCCAGACGAGGGTGTGGCCGCCCTCGCCGAGGAGCTCGGCGAACCGGTGGGCGGGCTCGGTGTAGCGGACGTCGAGGTCGGCGGCGGAGAGGAAGACGCATACGTTCACCGGGCCACCGTAGCGGTGCCCGCACGCCGATCGGTGCCCGGCCGCGCACGCCGCCCCCATCGCATACGTGGCCTCCGCCCCGCGCGGCGTGCCCGCGGCCGAACCCGCCCGCAGCAACATGGTGTTCACCGGAGCGCGCGCCCGGGGTAACAGCGTCTCCCTAGCGTGACCGACCGACGGAGCGCGACTGTGTACAGGTCACCTGGAGGCGTCGAAGTGAGCACGACGGATTCGCGACGGTCCACGACGGATACGGCTCACGCGGCCGGCGATCAGGCGGTCAAGGAGACGCTGGAGGACTACACCCTGCGTTTCGCACCACGCGCCTACCGGCGCTGGAGCCCCATGGTCGTGGCCACGACGGCACTCGGCGGCATCGCGTACATGGCCGACTTCTCCATCGGCGCCGGCATCGGCCTGGCCCACGGCACCGGCAACGCCCTCCTGGCCATCGCCGTCGCCGCGGTCGTCATCTTCCTGACGGGCTTCCCCCTGGCCTACTACGGTGCCCGCTACAACATCGACCTCGACCTCATCACCCGCGGCTCCGGCTTCGGGTACTACGGGTCGGTCCTGACCAGCGTCATCTTCGCGAGCTTCACCTTCATCTTCTTCGCCCTCGAAGGGTCGATCATGGCGCAGGGCCTGAGGCTCGGCCTCGGGCTGCCGCTGTGGCTGGGGTACGCCGTCTCCACCCTCATCGTGATCCCGCTGGTCGTCTACGGGATGAAGGCGCTCAGCACGCTCCAGGTGTGGACCACGCCGATCTGGTTGCTGCTCATGGTCGGACCGCTCGTCTACCTGGTGGCCCACGACCCCGGGACGGTCGACCGGTTCCTGGCCTATGCCGGCACGGACGGGGACGGAGCCGTGAACACCGCGTCCGTGATGCTCGGGGCGGGGGTGTGCCTGTCGCTGATCGCCCAGATCGGCGAGCAGATCGACTACCTGCGCTTCATGCCGCCCAAGACCGCGGCGAACAAGCGTGCGTGGTGGACCGCCGTGGTCATGGCCGGCCCCGGGTGGGTGGTGCTCGGGGCGCTGAAGCAGGCCATCGGCGTCTTCCTCGCCGTCTACGTCATCGCCGAGGCCGGACCGGCCGCGGCGCCCGAGCCCATCCGGCAGTTCCGGGGGGCGTTCGAGGCGATGATGCCCGCCTGGGCGGTCGTCCCGCTGGCCGTGCTCCTGGTGGTCATCAGCCAGATCAAGATCAACGTGACGAACGCGTACTCCGGCTCGCTCGCCTGGACGAACGCCTTCACCCGCGTCACCCGGCACTACCCCGGCCGCATGGTCTTCGTCCTGGTCAACCTCGCGTTCGCGCTCGCCCTGATGGAAGCGGACATGTTCAGCTTCCTCGGCGGGCTCCTGGGCTTCTACTCGAACTGCGCGATCGCCTGGGTGGTCACCGTCGCCACCGACATCGGCGTCAACAAGTACGTGCTGAGGCTGTCCCCGCTGCGGCCGGAGTTCCGCCGGGGCATGCTGCACGCGGTGAACCCCGTCGGCGTCGTCTCCTTCCTCGCGGCCTCCGGGCTGTCGATCGCCCTGTACTTCGGCCTGTTGGGCGACGGCCTCCAGCCGTACTCACCCGTGGCGGCGGCCGTCATCGCCTTCGTCCTCACCCCCCTGATGGCCGTGGTCACCGGAGGCCGGTACTACCTGCGCCGCGTCGACGACGGCATCGACGAACCCCTGCTGGACGACGAGGGCAATCCGAGCGGTGCGACCTTCGACTGCCACGTCTGCGGGCAGCCCTACGAGCGCCCCGACCTGGCGGCCTGCGTCACCCACGCGTCCGTCGTGTGCTCCCTGTGCCTGAGCACCGACAAGACCGGCGAACACGTCCTGCCGGCCGACGCGTAGGCGGCCCGCCGGGCCCGGTGCCCGGTGGTCAGGCGCGCAGGCGGTCCACCCGTCCCTCGTCCCACACCGGTTCGTCCGTCTCCACGACCCGGCCGTCCTCCCGAAAGGCCAGGAACCGGCTGAACACCCGGGCGAACCAACGGTCGTGGGTGACGGCCACCACCGTGCCGGTGAAGCCGGCCAGGGCCTGCTCCAGGGCCTCGGCCGAGATCAGGTCGAGGTTGTCGGTCGGTTCGTCCAGCAACAGCAGTGTGGCACCGGCGAGTTCCAACAGCAGCACCTGGAACCTGGCCTGTTGGCCTCCCGACAGGGTCTCGAAGTTCTGCCGACCCGCGCCCGCCAGACCGTAGCGACTCAGGGCCGACATGGCGCCCTGGAGGTCCAGCCCGGGGCGGTCGCCCTCGCCGGCGCCGAGGATGTCGGCGGGGGTCCGGCCGGCCCACTCCGGGTGCCGGTGCGTCTGGGCGAACAGTCCGGGTCGCACGCGTGCGCCCAGCCGGCACGCGCCGGTGTGGGCGACGGTCGGGGCCGTCTCCTTGGAGGCCTCGTCGAGCAGGCGCAGGAAGTGGCTCTTGCCGGATCCGTTGGAACCGAGCACGCACACCCGGTCGCCGAAGAACACCTCCAGATCGAACGGCCGCATCAGGCCGGTCAGTTCGAGGTTCTCGCAGGTGATCGCGCGCACGCCGGTCCGACCGCCGCGCAGGTCCGGCGCCACCCGTTGGCGGCGCGGCGGCGCGGGTGGCGGCCCGACCGCCTCGAACTTCGCCAGTCTCGTCTGCGCCGCGTGGTACCGCGAGGCCATCTCGTCACTGATGGAGGACTGCTGACGCAGGGTCCGGACCAGTTCCTTGAGCTGGTCGTGCTTCTCGCTCCAGCGCTGGCGCAGCTCCGCCGCCCGCTGCCAACGGGCCTCGCGGGCCTCGGCCCAGGTGGCGAACCCTCCGCCGTGGGTCCACGCCGTGCCACCCTCCAGGGTCACGACCTGCCCGGCCGTGCGGCTCAGCACCTCACGGTCGTGGGTGATCAGCAGCACGCCCTGTCGGGTCTGGGCGAGCTGCTCCTCCAGCCAGCGCTTGCCCGGAACGTCCAGGTAGTTGTCGGGCTCGTCCAGCAGCAGCAGTTCGGCCGGGCCCCGGAGCAGGGCCTCCAGGACGAGCCGCTTCTGCTCTCCGCCGGAGAGCGTGTTCACCTCGCGGAACTGGGCGACCTGGAACGGGACGCCCAGCGCGGCGACCGTCACCGTGTCCCACAGCACCTCGTGGTCGTACCCGCCCGCCTCGCCCCAGTCGACCAGCGCCTGGGCGTAGCGGACCTGCGTGCGCTCGTCCTCGGCCTCCATCATGGCGAGTTCGGCCGCGTCAAGGGCGGCGGCGGCCGTCCGCAGGCGCGGCGGAGCGACACTGAGCAGGAGGTCCCGGACGGTGCGGTCGTCGCGCAGGCTGCCGATGAACTGCGGCATGACGGCGACCGCGCCCTGACTGCGGAACGAACCCCGCTGCGCCGGGATCTCGCCGGAGAGGGTGCGCAGGAGCGTGGTCTTCCCCGCCCCGTTGTCGCCGATGAGTGCGACCGTCTGGCCCGCCGGGACCCGGAACGAGACGTCGCGGAAGAGTTCGCGGCCGTCGGGCAGCAGGTGACCGAGGGAGGCCGCTTCGAGGTAGCCCATGGGGCGAGATGCTAGCGGTCGGGTCCCGCGGAGGCGATTCCTTTTTCGGCGACCGATCGAGGAATTCCCTATTGTGTGACGGTTCCTCAATCATGCTTCTCCGAGTGCCGTTTATTCGACTGATCGGGCTATTCACTCGCCGGTTTCGATGCGGCCACATTTCCTTGCACCATGCACCGGGATGCGCCAGGGTTGATTCCGAAAGGGCTTCGGGGAGAGACCACGCGATCTCACCCCGGGCGGTTTCGCGCCTGTGTGCACGCGGATACGTGTGCCTGTGCGGCGCCCGTCCCCCGTTCCCGGCGCGCCATCCCCCTCCTTGGAAATGCGAGAGCCAGCCGATGCCGTCCCGTTCCGCCACGCACTCCGCGACCTCCGCCTCACCATCCGCCCCCATGACCGTCGCGCTCGTCGGGGCGGAATTCGGCTGGGGAAGTTCGGGGAAACTCAGCGCGGTGCTCTCCGCGTTACGGGATCGGCCGACGCCTCCCCTGCGATTCGTCGGAATGGCGTCGGGGCTGGGCCGGCCGCTGCTCGCCGAGCACGCGGTGGACGGTTGGTACGACCTGCCGCGCGATCCCGGCCGATCGAACGCCCGGGTCGAGGAGTTCGTGCGGACGCAGGGGGTGCGGGCGGCCCTGGTGGTCTTGGACGGGGCCGCGGCGAAGGCGCTGTCGGACGCCGGAGTGCCCACCGTCTTCGTCGACAGCCTGCCCTTCCTGTGGTCCGAAGGGGACCGGGCCTCGCTGCCGCTGGACGCGACCGTGTACTGCGCCCAGAAGAGCGTCGAGCTGCCGCCCGAATGCCGCGGCGTCCTGGCCGACGCACGGGGGTTGCGCTGGGTCGAGGCGGTCATCGCCCGGCCCGGCGCCTCGGGGCCGGGCCGGGGAGCCCGCCGGACCGCCGGACCGTACCGCAGGGCGCTCATCAGTCTGGGGGGTCTACGGGCCCCCGGCCTGGCCGATCCGGACCACTACCCGCGCCTGGTCCTCCCGGCCGCCCTGGAGGCCCTCGCCGCCCACGGGGTCGAAGAGGTGCACATCGCCGGCAACCTGCCCGCCGACCTGGTCGGCGGCCTCGTCGACGCGTCCACCGCCCCGGTCCGGACGACCGCCGGCCCGTTGGGACACGGCGCGTTCCTGGAACGGCTGGACGCCTGCGACGTGCTGCTCGCCTCGCCCGGCCTGACCACCCTGCTGGAAGCGGGCGGCCTGGGGGTCCCCACCGTCTGCCTGCCGCCGCAGAACCTCAGCCAGATCTTCAACGGCCGCTACCACAGCAAGGCGCTCGGGGCACGGTTGCGGGTGCTGTGGCCCAAGAACGTACTCGTCGAGGACGAGGTGCTGGCGCTGCGCTCGAAGGGCGAGGACCACGCACTGGAGCGGATCTACGGCGCCATCGGTTCGGCCGCGCGGGGGGACGACCGGCAGGACGTCGGCCGCGCCCTGCGCGACGGAGTGCTGGACGCGCTGCGCGGCTGCGCCGACGTGGCCGCCTGGGACGCCCTGGCCACCACCGTGGGCACCCGGGGCGCCGCCCAGGTGGCCGACGCCCTGCTCGAAGTCCTGGGCACCGCCGCCCCGACGTCCTGAACCCGTCCGGGCCGCGCGTCGCGCCCTGCACGCCCTGCGCCGCGCCGCGCTACGCACCCGCCGCCGCGCCGCCCGCGACCGTCCCGCCCCCGTCCCCACCCGTCCGTGAGTCGCCTGGAAGGTCACCACCCCGTGCGCACGCGCGATCGCTACCTCTTCATCAGGATCCTGGAAGCCTGCAACGCCGACTGCTTCATGTGCGAGTTCGCCCTCTCGCGCGACACCTACCGATTCTCCCGCGAGGACTTCACCGACCTGCTGCCCAAGGCCCGGGACGCCGGGGTGGGCTACGTACGCTTCACGGGGGGCGAACCCCTGATGCACCCCGACGTGGTGGAACTGGTCCGCGCGGGCACGGCCGCCGGGATGAGGATGTCGCTCATCACCAACGGCGCGCTGCTGCCCCGGATGGCGGCGCCCCTGGCCGAGGCCGGCCTGGCCCAGGTGATCGTCAGCCTGGACGGGCCGTCGGGCGCCACCCACGACGTCTACCGACGGACCCCCGGGCTCTTCGACAACGGACTGCGCGGCCTGCGCGAGGCCGCCGCGCTCGGTGTCCTCCCGAGGGTGAACACCGTGGTGGGGCCCCACAACTACACCGGGATGCCACGCCTCCAGGAGGTACTCACGCAGGCGGGGGTCCGCCAGTGGGAGCTGTCCGCGCTCAAGCTCGACCGCACGATCACCTACCCCGACGCCGACCACGTGCGCGCCGTCTGCGATCCGCTCTACGAGGCCGACCCCGCGGCCCTGCTCGTCCCGATGGGGAAGCGCTTCTACGGGGACACCCCTCGCGAACAGGAGCGGTACTTCACCGAATCCGTCACCCCGCGCGCCGCCGAACCGCTGTGCCACGTCGCCGACGACGTCATCTACGTGGACGGCAAGTACGGGCGGGCGTACGCGTGCAGCTGCATCCCGCACCGTGAAGGCGACGACGGGCCCGGTGGCGCGCCGCTTCGCGAGCAGGGGGTGATCCGGCTGGACACCCCGGTCTTCCGGACCCACGCCGACTACTTCCGCGCGCACGGACCCGAGGTCTGCGGCGGGTGTTCCACCACCGCCGCCGGATACAGCGACGACGTGGCACGGCTCGGGGCGGTGGGACCGTGGCACTACTGAACCCGGCCCCGGCCGGCCCGCCCGCGGCGGACGGCGACGCCTCCCCCGACCGGCGGGTGCTGCTCAGCGCCGCCGAGGACCGGTTGGACTCGGTCCTCGCCCTGGCCCGGGTGGCCGCCCACCTCGGGGACCTGCGCCGGATCGACTGGTCCGCGCTCGATCCCCCGCCGGCGGCGGCGCTGGTCTGCGACGACGTGGCCGCCACGGAGCGACTCCTGGAGCTGGGGGTGCCGGTGGTGCACCTGGACTCGGGGCATCCCCAGACGACCGCCGGCGGCGTGGCGCCGGGTCGGGCGCTCGTACGGGTGCACCGGCCCGGGTGGCTGGCGCCGTCGGGGCCGACCGTCCGGGGCGTCCGCCCGACCGGGGTCCTCGCGCCACGGCGCACCGGGCGGAGCCGGAGCCGCTCGGGGGCCCTCGTGATGCTGTCCCTGTGGGGCGTCCCCGAGGCCGAGGCGGACGGCTACGTCCGCGGGGCCCTGCCGGAGCTGGTCCGCGCCGCGCTGGAGCGGACCGGGGGCTGCACGGTGGTCGTCGACACCGGGCTCGCCCGCGTGCGGGCCGCCCTGACGGAGCGGCCGGAGGCCCGGGTGCTGCGGGCCGCCGACGCCGACCCGGACGCGCTGCACGCCGGCGCCGCCGTGTTCCTCGCCTCGCCCACGCTCGGGCCGATCGCGCTGGCACAGGCACGTCGGGCCCCGCTGGCCCTCCTTGCGCCGCTGGGCACCGCCCAACGGGAACTGGCCCGGCGCGTCGACCAGGTCCTGCCGTTGCCGTCGGCCGTCGATCCCCACGATCCGGGGCTGTGGGCTCCCGGGGCGGCGACCGGACCGTGGCACCTGCTCGACCCGGCCCTGGACGACCTGCGCGGCGCGCAGCGGGTCGCCCGTACGCTCCGCCAGCTCGCGCTCGCGCCCCTGTGAGGCCCTCCCGGGACCGGCTCCCGGCCGCCCGCCGCTCTTCGTCAGCCCGCCGCCGCGGCCCCATCGGTCGCGGCCACACCGCCCAAGTCGTCGTCCCCGTCGTCCACGTCGTCCGCGTCGTGCAGGAGCCGCCATGTCCGAAACCCTCCGCGAACCCGCGACCCCCGTCCAGCCCGAACTGATCCGTCCCAGGATCCCGGAGACCGACTGGGACGACTGGCGCTGGCACATGCGCCGGCGCATCACCACCGTCGAGAAGGCCCGGCGGTGGATCAACCTCAGCCCCGACGAGGAGCGGGCCATCGCCGGGGTGGCCGGCAAGTACCGCTGGAGCGTCACCCCGTACTACGCGTCCCTGATGGACCCGGACGACCCCACCTGTCCGGTGCGCCTGCAGGCGGTGCCGGCGCTCGGCGAGCTGATGGAGTTCCCCGGGGCCGAGGTCGACCCGGTCGGGGACACCTACTACCGCAAGACCAATCGGGTCGTGCACAAGTACCCGGACCGCGTGATCATGTTGATCACCGAGGCCTGCCCCGTCTACTGCCGCCACTGCACGCGCAAGTTCCACACGACCGACGTCGACGGCACCTACTTCCGTGACGACGAGGGCGGTTCCTTCGACGAGGACCTGCGCTACATCGCCGACCACCCCGAGATCCGGGACGTCCTGCTGACCGGTGGCGATCCCCTCTCCTACCAGGACGGGAAGCTGGAGGAGATCATCGCCGGTCTGCGGGCGATCCCCAGCGTCGAGATCATCCGCATCGGCAGCCGGTTCCCCGTGCTGCTGCCGCAGAGGATCACCGAGGACCTCTGCTCCATGCTCTCCCGCTACCACCCGGTCTGGCTGAACACCCATTTCAACCACCCCAAGGAGATCACCCCGCAGGCCGCGGCGGCCGTGGACCGCCTGCTGCGGCACGGCATCCCGGTCGGGAACCAGACGGTGCTGCTGCGCGGGATCAACGACGACGTCGCCGTCATGCGCACCCTGATGACCGAGCTGCTGCGGATCCGGGTCCGGCCGTACTACCTGTACCACTGCGACAACGTCACCGGGGTCTCGCACTTCATGACGACGGTGGAGAAGGGCTGGGAGATCATGGACGGCCTCCAGGGCCACATCACCGGGTTCGGCGTCCCCCAGTACGTCCTGACCACCCGGATCGGCAAGATCCCGATCGCGCGGCCCTCCTTCACCCCCACCCCCGACGGCCTGCTGCTGCGCAACCACCGAGGCGAGGAAATGGTCGTCGGCGGGTGCGCGCAGCCGATCACGGAAGCGGACACGCGATGAGCACACTCGACAAGCGGCTCGGGCAGCGCTTCCTGCCGTACGGAGCGAACTACCTCGACTGGTCCGACATGTCGGAGCTGGAGGAGGTGATCGGACACCGGGTCCTGTTCCGCTACCAGACCGAGACCGAGAGCATGGCCTCCCGCCTGGAGCGGACCGTGGCCCGTCGGCTCGGCGCGGACCACGCGCTGGCCGTGCACAACTGCACGGAGGCGCTGAGGCTGGCCCTGATCTCCACCCGCCCGGCGATCGGCGACCCGGTGTACGTCCCGGCCGTGACGTTCGTCGCGGTGGCCGGCGCGGTCCTGTCCTGCGGGCTGATCCCGGTCCTGGTGGACGCCGACGACTCGCTCTCCATGGACCCGTCGCTGCTGCCGCCGGACGCGGCCCGTGTGATCACGGCCCACATGGAGGGCACCGTCGCGCCCCTGCCTCCGGGCGTGCCCTACCTGATCGAGGACTGCGCGCAGTCCCTCGGCGCGCGCTTCCCCGACGGCCGGCACGTCGGGACGGCCGGCTACGCCGGGACCTTCAGCTTCCACCACAACAAGGTCCTGACCTCGGGCGAGGGCGGGCTGGTGGTGACCGGGTCGGACGAGGCCTGGGCGACCATGCGCCGCTACCACGACCACGGCTCCGCGCGGGTGCCCGGCCGCTACCCGACCTGGGACGAGGACGCCCACTTCGGGGAGAACTTCGTCACCAGCGAGCAGGTCGCGGCCGTCCAGTGCCAGCAGTTCCGCCACCTCGACGAGCTGCTCGCCGGACTGGAGCGGATGTACGCGATCGCCCTGGCCGAACTGCCCGCGCGCGCCGACCTGGAGGCCCTGCCCCGGGCTGCCGGGGACGTCAAGGTCAGCCTGCGCTTCCGGTGCGAGAGCAAGGAGCTGCGGGACCGCGCCGTGGCCGCGCTCACCGAGGCCGGCATCGCCAACTGGACGCTGGGGAAGTACCTGCTGCCCGACCATCCGGTGCTCACCGGCCGCCGTTCGCTCTACCGCGACGGCTTCCCCTGGAACCACGCCCCGCAGGGTCCCCTGGCCCTCAGCCGCGACGGCTTCGCCCGTACGCGGGACCTGCTGGACCGCACGCTGTGCCTGCCGCTCTCCCCGGAGCTCCCGCAGGAGGAGCAGGCGCTCGCGGCGAAGGCCGTCCGTCAGGTCCTGGAGGCGGTGTGAGCGACGCCGAGGTGCTGTTGATGGTGGACGACCGGCCGTCGTCCTTCACCCGCTACGCGGCCCGGGAGTCGGCCGGTCGGCTGGTGCTGCTGCGGTTCGAGGTCACACGGGCCGACCTGCCGGAGGGCTACCTGCGGGAGACGGCGCACCTGCCCGCCTTCTGGGTGCGCGAGGACGCTGCGCCGGAAGCGGAGGCCGGGCGGTACCGGGAGTGGGCGGCCGGGTTGCCGGTGGCGCCGTCCCGGTTCTGCAACCCCTCGGAGCCGCGGCAGGCCGCGGCCCAGCGGTTCGCGCGGCTCGCCGGCCTGCCACACCTGACCGAGCGGCAGGTGGCCCTGGTCCGGGACAAGGCCGCGATGAAGGCCTGCTTCCGGGAACTGGGCCTGCGGACTGCGGAGTTCGAGCGCGTGCGGTCGGGCGCCGCGATCGGGCGATTCGCCGCCCGGCACGGTTGGCCGGTGGTGCTCAAGCCGGTGGACTCGTTCGCCTGCGTGGACACCCACCGGCTCGACGGTCCGGACGACCTCGCCGGGATCGACCTCTCGGCGCGGGACTGGATGGTGGAGGCGTACCTCGGCGGCACGGAGTGGGAGGCCTGCGCGCTCGTGGTCGGTGGGGAGGTCCTCGACGCGTGGCCGAGCGCCATGCCCTGCCGTCCGCTGGACATCGTCGACGGCGCGATGAACGCCAACATCAGCGTCGCCACCGGGGAGGGTCCACCGGTGGACCTGCGGGCTCTGGTCCAACGCATCGTCACGGGCATGGGCATCGACCACGGCTACGCCCACATGGAGTTCTTCCTGATCGACGGTGAGGTGTGCGTCGGCGAGATCGGGATGCGGCTCGCCGGCTGCGAGATCCCCGCGAACCACGGCCACGCCTACGGTTTCGACGTGTTCGGCGCCACCCTTTCGGTCTACCTCGGCCGACGGCCCGACCTCCGTTACGGCGACCGCCGCTGCGCGGGCGACCTGCTGCTGCCGCTGCCCCGGTCCGGGACGATCCGGCGGATCACCTCGCGGGAGGAGCTGTTGGGGATGCCGGGGGTCATCGACGCGGTGCTCAAGGTCCGCGCCGGTGACACCGTGGCGGCCCGACGGGCCTCGCACAACGCCTCGGGGTACGCCCATGTCGTGGGAGCCTCGGTCGGGGAGGTGGAGAGCCGCATGCGCGAGGTGCTCGCCCGATTCACGATCGAGGTGGCGGCGCGGGAGCCCGCCGTCCTCCTCGCCTGACCCGGCCCCGCCCGACCCGCCCGGCTCAGCCCGATCCGCCCTCGCCTGCCCCGTCCCCGTCGGACCGCCGTCCGAGCCGCCCCGCCGCGCCGGCGGTCCGGCACCCGATCCCGGCCGCACCGCGCGGTCGCCCGAAACGGAGTGCGTCACGTGACCCGCAGCCTGCCCCGCCGCTTCCTCGACCTGCTCACGCGCCCCCGGGTGGCCGGAGCGGCCTGGTGGAGCGTCGTCTCCAGGCTGCCGGTCTACCTGATGTCGCTGGCCCTCGTCCTGACCGTCCGCGAACAGGGCGGCAGTTACGCCCAGGCCGGCCTCGTCGCGGCGCTCTACACACTCGGCATGGCCCTCGGCAGCCCGCTGATCGCGCGCCGCCTCGACCGCAACGGCCGCGCCACGGTGCTGACCGCGACCGCGATCGCCTACCCGGTGGCCCTCGCCGTCCTGGTCTGGGGAACCCGTCCGGGCGGCTGGGCCCAGCCGGTGGCGGCGGTCGCGGCGGGGGTGGTGCTGCCGCCCGCGAACGCCTGCATGCGCTCGCTGTGGGCACGGCTGCCGCTGCGGGAGGAGGAACGCGAGACGGCCTACCTCTGGGAGGCGCTGCTCACCGAGATGCTGGTGATCGGCGCGCCGTTGATGCTGGCGGCGCTGATGCTGGTGGGCCCGGCGGGCCTGGCCCTGACGGTGATCGCGGTCGTGGGCGGCGTGGGCACCCTGGGGCTGGCGTACACCCGGCTGCCCGCCGGCACCGAAGCGGCCCCGGAGGCCGCCCGGCGGGGGCCGCGCCACCCGCTGGGCCCGCTGCGGGAGCCGGCCATGCTGGCGCTGACCGGCATCATGGCCCTGTCCGCCGTGCCCATCGGGCTGCTGACCCTGGCCATCCCGGCGTTCGTCGACCGGCACGGGGCGGCGGGCGGGGCGGGCCTGGTGTACGCCTGCTGGGGTGTCGGCAGCGCGCTGGGGGCCGTCTGGCTCGGCCGGTCCCAGTCCGAGGTCGCCCCCCAGGTGCGCCTGGGCCGACTCCTGCTGGCCTACGCCGTCGGCACGGGTCTGACGTTGCTCGCGGGCTCCCAGATCGGCCTGGCCGTGGCGCTCGCGGTGGGCAGCGTACCGATCGCGCTGGTGTCCGCCACCGAGATGAGCCTGGTGAGCGGCATCGCCGAAGGGCGGTCCATGGCGGAGGCGTTCACGTGGGCGTCCCTGGCCACCGTGCTGGGCGACGCGTTGGGCCAACAGGCCGGCGGGCTGCTGATGGATCCGTTCGGGCCGCGGGCCGTGTTCGCGGTGGCCACCGGGACCGCCCTGGCCGCCGCCGTGCTGGCCTTCGCCTGCCGCGGGCTGCTGGGGCGGCGGGCGGCACCGGCCCTGAAGTGCGCGGCATGACGGCCGGGCCCGGCCCGCCGGCCCGAGGATCCGCGGGCGCGCCGCCCGTACCGGCGTACGGCCGCTCCCCGTCCCTCCCGCCCCACCCGCTCCTCCCGTACCCCGCGCCCCCGGCGCCGACGACCCGAGGTGGTCCACCATGAACGCCCCGCTCACCGAACAGCGAACCGACGGTCCGGCCGGGCCGGGCTCCTTGTTCCGCCCCGTCGACCTTCATGAACTCGCCTCGGCGGTACGGGAGTTCCTCGCCTCCCCCGGGCTCCTGCCGGTGCCGGTGGCGACCGGGGACCGCGCCGATCTGACGGAGAGCGTCGAGCTGGCCGGTCGGCTCTACGGCGGCCTGCGGCGCCCGCACCCGCTGGACGTCGGGGTTATCCTCGGCGCGGCGCACCTGCCGGACGGGCTCTCGGAGCTGGCCCGTCCGTTCGCCCGGAGGTGGGTGGTCGAGGAGGAGCTGGCGGACCTCGCGTCGTTCCGGGCCCGGCACGAGGGCTCGCTGCTGGTCATCGGCCGCTACGACCGACTCACCCTCACGCCCGTCCGGGACCTGCTGATGGCGACCTATCGGGGACCGCGACACGGCCTGACGCTGCTGAGCGGCCGCGACGACGCCTCCGTCTGCTGGAACGTCGCCAAGCAGTACGCGGAGCCCGCCCTCGACGTCGACGCGCTCGGGCTGTTCACCGACACGGACCGGCCGCCGCGGCTGCCGGGAGTCCAGGTCTTCGACGACCGCGACTTCGAACGCGCGGACATCCAGGCGGAGATCCTCGGCACCCGGTGGCGGCGGGTGGGCTTCCAGGGCCACGGCAAGGACGACAGCGTCAACCTCGGCGAGTTCACCATCTGCGGGCTGAACGCGTCCGCCCCGGCCTCCCCCGGGCTGCTCGGCCCGCGCTGCGCGTACGGGCTGCCCTGCTACAAGCCGGAGGACAAGCTGGTCCCGCTGAACCGGGTGGGGGCCGTGGAGCTGGTGCTCAGCGCCTGCAACAGCGGCCCGCTCGCGGATCTCGCCCTGTACGACCCGAAGTACCAGCTGTTGCTGAACGCGCTCGACGGCCCGGCCCGTACGGTGGTCTCGGCCGTGTCCGTGCACGACTCCGACCGGCCGGAGAACGTCGCCTGGATGCACGGCGCCCTGGCCGGCGCGGACTCGGTCGACACCCTCAACGCCAGTCTGGCGGGCTCGCACCCGTACCCGGCGTTCATGCGCTTCGGGCTGCCGGGAGCCCCCGAGGACACGCCCGCGCCCCCCGCGCCCTCGGACCACCGCCCCGACCCGCTGCTGCTGACCGTGGGCGCCCGACTCACCGCCTACCTCGCCTCGGACCTGCTTCCGCACCACCACGCGTTGCGACCGCGGCTGACCAAACTGGCCCGCAAGGTCGACCTCTGGGTGGCCAGGCCCACGCACCTCGCCGACCAGTCGCCCGACCAGATCACGGCCTCGCTCACGGCGGACCTGCAGTCCCTCGACCACGTGATCGCCGAGCAGGTGGCCGCCGATCCCGAGACCGAGCTGATGAACTACCCGGCGCACTTCGGCGACCGCAGTCGCCTGGACCCGGACGTCCGGGAGGTCACCTGCCACTGTGGCCGGCCCGCGCAGGAGTTCATCCGGCGGGGCCTGCTCCCCCACGTCCTGGACACCACCTGCGCCGTCTGCATGCGGTGCGGCGACGTCACCTTCCGGATCCCGGACGCCCCCGCGCTGCTCGCCCACGCCGCCGACGAGGTCGGCCAGGGCGGGGTGCTGGAGGTGCGGGCCACGGTCACCGCGGCCCGGTCCGGGCCGGTGCGGCTGGGCCTGTTCGTCCCGAGCTACCTGCGCGAGGACGCGACCGTGGAGCCCGCGACCACCCGGCTCCGGCTCACCGGCGGGCGGGCCGAGGACGTCGCCTTCCGGGTGCGCTTCGCCCCCGACACCGCGCCCCAGGCGTACTACTTCACCGTGTTCGCCGTACAGGACCTCGCCGTCTCCACGGCCCGGCGCCACTTCGGCGTCGTGCCCCGAACCGCCTGACCGCCCCCAGCCCCACACACCCACGCACCCCCACACCCCCCACACCCCCCACAGGGAGAAGTTCATGGAGAGCCAGCACGTCGTCGAGCGGAGCACCGCTCCCCAGGACAGGCCGGTGATCGAACTGATCGAGCAGAACGGCGAAGTCACCCTCAGCATCGGCGGCGAGCAGGCCATGCAGGCCTGGGAGCGGGACCTGATGTGGGCGAGCGCCGACATGCTGTGCGCGTACGGCAAGGACTTCTACGAGGTCGGACTCGGGCTCGGCCTGTCCGCGCTGCGCATCGCCGGCAACCCCGCGACCCGCAGCCACACGGTGCTGGAACTCTTCGACGAGGTCGAGGACCTGTTCCGGGAGCGGCACCCCCGGCTGCCCGACAACCTCACGATCGAGCGCGGCGACTTCTTCGAGCGGATCTTCGAGCTTCCGTCGGAGAGCGTCGACGGAATGTTCTTCGACCCCGCGCTGGACATGGAGGTCTGGACGGACGACGCGCTGTGGGCCAGGACCATGCCCGAGGTCGTCCGGGTCCTGCGCCCCGGCGGGGTCTTCATCCCGTTCTTCAGCACGAAGCCGGAGCTGCGCCGGCAGTACCTGCCGCACTTCCGCCGGATCCGGGTCGAGCGGCACCCCTTCGTCGCGTACGACACGACGGAGTACACGCACGGCGGCACGGCCGGCGACGCGTTCATCCAGTGCTTCCTGAAGGACTGAGCCACTCGCCCGGTCCGCCCGCCCCGCCCCCACCCACCCGATATCGCGCACCGGCGCTCCTCCCGGAGGTACCTCCCATGTCCACCACACCGCCCCTCGACTCCGCGAACGCCCCCGGCACCCGCCCCGACCCGGGCATCCGGTCGGTCTTCCTCGCGGGTCCGTTCATCCAGCTGCTGGACCCCGAGACCGGGGAGATGTCGGCCGGGGCGCGGGCCCCGTTCGACGTCCTGATCAAGCACTTCGAGGCGCAGGGCCTCTCCGTGCACAACGCCCACCGCCGCGAGGCGTGGGGGGCGGAGCTGATGCGGCCGGAGCAGTGCACCAAGCTCGACCAGGACGAGATCCGCAAGGCCGACGTCTTCGTGGCCCTGCCCGGCCACCCGGCCTCCCCGGGCACCCACATCGAGATCGGGTGGGCCAGCGCCTTCGACAAGCCGATCGTCCTCCTGCTGGAGCGCGACAGGGAGTACACCTTCCTGGTGCAGGGCCTGCACACGGTCGCGTCGGTGGAGTACGTGGTCCACACGGACATCGCCACCTGCCTGCCGGCGGTCGACCGGGCGGTGGAACTGGCGGTCCTGCGCAATCGGGAGGGCAGCGGCCGTCACCAGCGGTCGGGCGCGGAGCAAGACCGGCAGTAGAGCGATCGACGGCCGGTCGACCGGCCGGTCGACATCCTCAACACCCGGGGGGGCATCGCCACGGCCATCGCGCCCCCTGTCGGACAACGGCCGCCGGATCACCACGCGGAACATCGAGGTGTCCGGCGGTTCGCGTCAGGCCGCGGATCCGGCCTCCTCCCCGGGCCGGGTCGGGCTCAGGGAGCGGGGACGGGGCCGCCGGGGCGGAACCGCTCGACCCCGACGATGTGCCGCACCTTGACGGGGCGCACGATCACGGCGACCCGAGCGCGGACCGCCGCGTCGAATGTCGAGGTCATCTCGCGACACTACCCACCGGGCAGGGGGCGAACCTGCCGTTCGCGCCAACCGGGACGTCCGGTCGCGCCGGTGTCACCTCCGGCGGGAGTGCTCTGCCGAGGGAGCCCTTACGCAACTTTCAGGTTGCACTTGATGCCGTGTAGTGCAACCCTGGAGTTGCACCACACGCCGCAGGAAGGGACACACACCGTGAACGAGGACCGGATCGAACGAGACATCGTGATCGAGGCCTCGCCGGAGCGGGTCTGGTCGCTGGTGGCCGAGCCCGGCTTCTGGGTGGCCGACCAGGCCGGCCCGCCGCGCGCCGCGGTCGGGGAGGGCGAGGAGGTCGTGGTGGAGAACCCGGAGTACGGCGACTTCCCGGTGCGCGTGGAGAAGGCCGAGCCGCCCACCTATCTCGCGTACCGCTGGGCCAGCGCCTTCCCGGGAGCACCGCTGCGCGAGGACAACAGCACCCTCGTGGAGTTCTTCCTCGCCCCTGAGGGTGAAGGGACGCGCCTGCGCGTGGTCGAGAGCGGGTTCGCGGCCCTGGCCGGCCCGCAGGCGCTGCGGAACAAGGCCGTCGAGGACAACACCGGCGGCTGGCGTCAGGAACTCGACGCGCTCAGGACGCGGGCCGAGCGGTCCTCCGCGTGAGCGACGAACCCCGCATCGACACAGGGGCGGTCGACACCGTCCTGACGGCTCTGGCCGATCCGACGCGACGCCGACTGCTCGAACTCCTCGCGGCCGAGGACGGGGCCACCGCGACGACGCTCGCCCGCGGGCTTCCCGTATCGCGTCAGGCCGTCGTCAAGCACCTCGGTGTCCTGGACGCCGCAGGGTTGGTGGCCTCCGACCGGGTCGGGCGCGAGGTGCGCTACACGGTGCGGCCCGCGGCGCTCGACGCGACGGCCCGGTGGATGGCCGCGCTCGCCGCCGACTGGGACCGACGTCTGGCGCGCGTCAAACGCCTGGCCGAGGCCGCGGAACGGGAGGATCGGACAGAACGCGAGGAACCGACCGGGGCGCCTGCGCGAGGGCGTTCCCACGAAGGAGCATGATCATGACCACCGAGAACGGACACCCCGCGCGACCCCCCGCCGCGTACGCCTGCATGATGGTCCGCAGACCGGCCGCGCAGGTGTTCGACGCCTTCGCCGATCCGACCGTCACCTCCCGGTTCTGGTACAGCGGGAGCAGCGGACCCATGGTCGCGGGAGCCGAGCTGCGCTGGGAATGGGAGACCTACGGGGCGTCGGCCGACGTCCGCGTCCTGGAGGTGCGGGAAGGGGCGCTGATCCGCTTCGAGTGGGGCAACTACGAGCAGCCGACCACGGTCGAGCTGAAGTTCACCCCGCGGACGGACCGGACCACCTTCGTCGAGATCACCGAGACCGGCTTCCGGGGCACGGCCGACGACACCCTCCGCTGGGTGAACGACACGGTCGGCGGGTTCACCACCACCCTGTGTGCGATGAAGGCGCTCCTCGAACACGACATCGAACTCAACGCCGTCCCCGACCACCACCCGGCCTGACCACCACCCCACCACCACCGGTGCCGCGCCGCGGGGAACAGGTTTTGACGACGCCCGTACGACGGCCCGGGGCAGCAGGGACAGGAACCGTCAAAATGCCGTCGGTACCGCGTCAGCGGTTCGTCAGGACCACCGGGGGCAGGCCCGTCCGCTCCTACTGTCGGTCCCATGGGACGACGAATCACTCACCCCTCGACGCGTGCCGTGACCGGCGCCACGGGACCTTTCGGAGACATCGCGCGGGACGCGGAGTGGGCCGGTGAACGGCGATCGGCGGTCGGAGCCGCCGTCCTGCTCTTCGCCGCCCTCGTCGGACTGGACGCCGCCGCCGGCCGCCTCGACCCGGCCGGCGGCGCCCTGTGGGCCGGACTGGCCGTCCTGGTGCTCGTGATCCTGCTGCCCCCGCGCGTCTCCACGGGGCCCGGAGTGCTGAGCTCGCGCGGGCTGTTCACGGAGCACGCCGTGCGCACCGACGCGCTCGTCTCGGTCCGCTGGTCCGACGGGGTGTCCCAGCGGATGGTCCTCCGGGACGCGGACGGGAACCGGGTCGAGATCGACCCGAAGGTCCTCGTCCGCAACCCCGCCATGTGGCACCACCTCGACGCCGACGCCCAGACCTCCATCCGGCGGGGCACCCTCCTGTGCGGGGCGACGGCCATGCGCCAGTTGGCCAGGCGGATCGACGGCGAGACCGCCCACACCGTCTTCAAGGTCTCCGGACTCGGCTGACGCCGGTGGGAGCGGACGGTCCCGCCCGTCCGCCGCCACCGGTCGCGGCGGCCGCGATGCCGGGGGCCTGTGGGCTCCCCGCCGTCAGGACGTTCGGGCCGCGCTCAGCCCGCCAGCAGTTCGGTGACCAGACGAACGGCCTCCGGCACCTCGACGTGGTCGTCCGGGGTCGCTCCGAAGTGGCCTCCGGTCGGGGTGACCACGGCGGTGGCACCGAGGCCCTGGACGAACAGCCGGACGTGGGCCGTCGGGTCGGGCTGGTTGACCGGGTCGTCCAGGGCCTGCAGGACCCGGAAGCCGCGGGCCGCCCGGCGGATGCGGGCCCAGTCGAAACCGCCCTCGAAGAACTCGGCGAGCTCGTCGTAGCCGACCTCGTGGGCGGAGGCCGCGACGAGCAGCACTCCCGCGAACACCCCGTCGGACTCGGGGTCGTGCTGTTCGAGGAAGCGCAGCACGTTGACCGCGCCGATGCTGTGGCCGACCAGCACGGTGGAGCCGGCCGGCCCGGCGGCCCGTACGGCCTCCGCGTACGTCTTGCGCCAGGGCTCCGGTCGCGGCGCGGTGGTCTGCGGCAGTCGGGGCACGGTGACCCGGTGTCCGGCGGCCCCCAGCCGGTCGGTCAGGTACGGGAACCAGACGCTGTCGTCACTCGCTCCGTAGCCGTGCGACACGACGATCTCGCTCATGAGCCATCCCCCTAATCAAAACGATGCGTAGCGTTTCGATAAAACCTTAGCACGCTGCTACCGTGACGGGCGTGCCCAACGGAAATGCCCCCAGCCGCCGCACCGGCGGGCGGGTGCGCAGTCAGGACGCCCACGACGCGATCCTGGCGGCCGCCCTCGAACTCGTGGAAGAACTCGGCTACCGAGCCGTGACCATCGAACGGATCGCGACCCGCGCCGACGTCGCCAAGAGCACGATCTACCGCTGGTGGAAGTCGAAGCCGGCCCTCGTCATGGACGCGTACCGCACGGCCGTCGAGCAGCGGATGCCGCAACCCGACACCGGCTCGCTCGCCTCCGACCTGACCGTCTTCGTCACCGCCCTCTACGAGGTCGGCGCGCACCCGGTCCGGATCCGGACCCTGCGCGGGCTGATGGCCGAGGCCCAGTTGGACCCGGCCTTCGCGACCCAGTTCCAGGAATGGGTGGAGAGTCGACGGGCCAGGGTCGCGGCGATCCTGCTCCGAGGCCGGGAACGCGGCGAACTCGCTTCCGGCATCGATCTGGACGCCGCCACCGACCACGTCTTCGGCCTGTTCTGGTACCGCCTCCTGGTCGGCCACCGGCCGCTCGACCCCGCCGATGCCCCCGGCCAGCTCGCCCAACTGCTCGACGGTCTACGCCCCCGACCGTCGGGCGACGGCCACTGACCTCCAGGGTTCCCCGGGTGGGCGGGGGCTTTCGGCCGCGGTCGCGAACGTCCGGTAGTGCTCTGTGCGCCGGACGCGGCCGGACACTAACGTCGGGGAACCGACCAGTGCGATCACCGGAGTTCCCCGTATGAACGTTCCCTCGCGACTCGGCTCGATCCTGGGAGCCGCCGCTTCCGCGCTGGTGTTGTGCGCCGGGTCGGCCACCGCGCACGACGGGCCCGCGGCCTCCTCCGCCGGAGCCACGACGCAGCCCGTCCCGGTCTCCACGATCACCAGCCTCAGCCCGGAGGCCGCCGGCAAGTGCCTGGACGTCTACGACTGGGGCAGGGGGCCGTGGATCCAGATGTGGGAATGCCATGGCGGCGACAACCAGTCCTGGAGCCTCGACTGGAACGCCACCAGCGGGGGCTGGAACATCCGCAGCGACGCCAGTGGACTCTGCGTCGACGGTTTCCGGGGCCACGGGGAGCAGCTCATCCAGAACCCCTGCGGGGAAGGCCTCGGGCAGGCGTGGAAGATCGACCCCCTCCCGGGCCCGACCCGGCTCGAAAACGTCGCCTTCCCCGGCCAGTGCGCGGACATCTACAACTGGGGCCGCGGCTCGGTGGTCATGCTCTGGGACTGCGGGAGCCAACCCAACCAGTACTGGCTGTTCAACTGACCGGCCCCCTGACCGACCCGCCGGCCCCGGCCGTACCCGAGCCGTCGGTCGGACTCAGATGCGGGAGTTGCGCAGCGACTGCCACACCGCGCCGGCGAGGGCTCGCGTCGACCGGGGTACCGACAGGTGCTCGTGCTCGCGGTAGAGGTTCCAGTTGTACTGGACGAGCGAGAGCTTGTTGGAGGACAGCGATCCCGCCTGGTGGGCCCGGTAGACGGCCAGGGGCTCCGTCAGGCCGCGGGCGTCGGCACCGTCCCGCATGATCGACAGCCACAGCGCGTAGTCCTGACGCTTGCGCATCTCCGGCATCAGCCGCGTGCCCAGGACGTTGCGGTCGTACATGGCGGTGAGAGCTCCGATGTGGTCCCGGACCAGCATCGCGCGGTAGTCCACGTGCTCGCGCGCGCGGATCACCCGCCCGTTGGGGACCCATTCGGTGCTCTCGCCGTCGTGGTCGGCGTCCATCTTGAAGTACGACGTGAAGGTCAACGGCGCGCTGCCCTCGGCGGCGAAGGCGAGCTGCTTGGCGGTCTTCTCCGGGAGCCACATGTCGTCGCTGTCGAGGAAGGCGACGTAGTCCCCGCGGGCCCGCTCGATCGCGCGGTTGCGGGCCCGTCCGGCGCCGCCCTGTTCGGGTGCCCGCTCGGGCCGGACGCGCTCGTCCCGCTTCGCGAAGTCGCTCAGCATGTCCATGGAGCTGTCGGAGGACCGGTCGTCGGTGACGAGCAGCTCCACGTCGGCGTGCGTCTGGGTGAGCACCGAACGGACGGCCGCCCCGAGAGTCGCTTCCGAGTTGTAGACGGGCATCACGACGGACACCAAAGGCACAGTGCTTCTCCTTGCCGGACCAGGAACGATGGTCCATTCAAGCACCGCGACGGAGCAGGGGCCGCCACGGGTACCGTTGCCGCAGGTCAGGGCTGCGCAGCAGCCGTCTCTTCGGAGGAGCGGCGGGCGATCTCCTCGCCCGCTTCGGCGCGGCCTCAAGGAGGACGAGGTGGACTACCTCCGCATCGCCTCCACGGCCTGCCGCTCCAGTTCCAGGCAGCGGTCCACGTGCTCGGCACACGCGTCGAAGGTCTCCCGTCGTTCCTCGACGGAGGCCCGCGCGTCGGTATCCCTGGCGAGGGCCGCGAGAGCCGACCAGTGCCGCGCGGACTCCCTGAAGAGCGTGGCGGCCTCCGCGTGTCCGGCGAGGTCGAGGAAGTCGGCGTACAGCGGCCGCGTGGCGCCCGGTGCGGTCCACTCCTCCTCCAGGCAGGCGTACAGTCGCCCGGTGCCGGTGCGGAGCGCGTCGGCGGAGCCGCCGAACCGGCGCTCCCAGCCCGTCTTGGTCGTGCTGTCGCGCAGTTGCGCGGCGAGCTTCTCCATCCCGGTGAAGCCGAAGTTCACGTCGAACTTGTTCCCCAGAACCGGTCCGGTGAGGTGCGTGACGGTGCCGGCGAGCGCCGCCGCGACGTCGGGTTCGCCCTCGGCCGGCCCGGTGGGCACGATGAGCTGGTGGCGGCCCTTGCGGTGGGCGGTCCAGGCGGCGCCGAACTCCTCGCGGTCGATCCGGTGGGGGGTCTGTGCGCCGTCCTCGATCAGGAGGTCCTCGCCGTCGTACCCGGCGATGACGACGGTGTACGGGTCGGTGCCCGTCATCTCGGCGTCCGGGTCGGCCATGTGCCAGGGCAGCGAGGAACGATCGACGACGCAGAAGGCGGGCCGCCCTTCGTCGAGCGCCGCCCGAACCCTGCCCCAACGGGGCTTCATCGCGCGCGTGGCCTCGTACGGAATCCGCAGGCGGCGGAGTGCGACCTGTACCCACGGCTCGGGATGGGCCTGGGCCACGATCGTGACCATCGGGAGCCGGCCCGCGTACTCGAACACGAAGTACATGAAGCCGATTCCCCCCGCCAGCCCCGCGACGAGCTCCTCGTCGTGGACGCTGCCCAGGGCGTGCCGGATCAGGGAGGCCTCACGGTGGCGTCCGGTGCCGAAGTCTTCGTAAACGAGCGTGGTCATGCGGCCACCCTAACGAGTGCATGCTCGGGGGGCGCAGGCCATGTCGGGCGGCCGGGTCCGTGTACGCGTCCTCGCCCACGCGGTGTTTCGACAAGCGCGGCCGGCGGCGGCCCGGACCATGCCGAGCGCGCTCGGTCGTTCGCTCAGGGGAACCTCAGATCCGAATAACGATCCGGTCACCAGACCTGGGCAAATGCCGCAAAAGATCAGCTGACGTGACGGGCATCACTAAAGGAAACGTAAAGAGCGTGCTAGGAATACGCAACTCCGCTCCGGCCCACCCCTCGCCGGAGGACCGGGAGTGGCGGCCGGCACCAGGTCGCGGCACCACCTGCAGCACATGTTCCACCTGCACGACCAAGGCGCCCTTCCCCGATCCGTGTCCGCGGACCGGCGGCGCCACGGGTCGCCGATCGGACAACGGCGTTCGCTCTCAGCCCGCCTTCACACACCGGCCCTCCGCACGGGACCGGTCTGCGCCATCGAGGTATTGCCACATGTCACTCGACTCCTTCACGAACTCCGTCGACGAGGCCGTCAGCGGATTCTTCGAGCCCATCGCCAAATGGCTCGGCGACGTCGTCTTCTACTCCGTGCCCGTCAACGGCACCGAGCTCCCGCTGATCGTCGCCTGGCTGGTCGTCGCCGGCCTGGTCTTCTCGGCCTGGTTCGGACTGGTCCAGATACGCAAGTTCCGGCTCGCGGTCAAGGTGGTGCAGGGCAAGTACGACGAGAAGGGCTCGACCGGTGAGGTCAACCACTTCCAGGCGCTGACCGCCGCCGTCTCCGGCACCGTGGGCCTCGGCAACATCGCCGGTGTCGCCGTCGCCGTCTCCATCGGCGGCCCCGGAGCGACGTTCTGGATGATCCTCTGCGGCCTGCTGGGCATGGCCACGAAGTTCGTCGAGGTCACCCTCGGCGTGAAGTACCGCGAGGTCCACGCCGACGGCACCGTCTCCGGCGGCCCCATGCACTACCTGCCCAAGGGCCTCACCGAGCGCTTCGGCGCCCGCGGCAAGACCCTCGGCAAGGTCCTCGCCGTCCTCGCCTCCGCGTTCATCCTCTTCTTCGGCGTCTTCGGCGGCAACCTCTTCCAGGTCAACCAGTCCTACGCCCAGCTGGTCTCCGTCACCGGCGGCGAGGACGGCATGATGGGCTCCTCGGCCGGCGCGCTGTTCTTCGGCATCCTGATCGCCGCCCTCGTCGGCATCGTCCTCCTCGGCGGCATCCGCTCCATCGCCTCGGTCACCAGCAAGCTGGTCCCCGCCATGGCCGGCATCTACATCGCCGCCTGCCTGGTCGTCATCGCCGTCAACGTCACCGCCGTCCCGACCGCCGTCTCCAGCATCATCGAAGGCGCCTTCAACCCGCAGGGCGTCGCCGGCGGTGTCCTCGGCGCGCTGATCATCGGCTTCAAGCGGGCCGCGTTCTCCAACGAGGCCGGCCTCGGCTCCGCCCCGATCGCGCACTCCGCGGTCAAGACCAAGCACCCCGCCAGCGAGGGCCTGGTCGCCCTGCTGGAGCCCTTCATCGACACCGTCGTCATCTGCACCATCACCGCGCTGACCATCGTCATCGCCAACCCGGCCAGCTACGTCGAGCTCCGCAACGGCGGCGACTCCATCGGCGGCGTCACCATCACCTCCGACGCCTTCGCCACCGTCCTGCCCTGGTTCCCCTACATCCTCACCATCGCCGTGATGCTCTTCGCCATCTCCACGGTGCTGACCTGGGGCTACTACTGCATGAAGGCCTGGACCCACCTGTTCGGCCGCAGCAAGGCAAGCCGGCTCACGTTCAACATCATGTACACCCTGTTCGCGGTCGCCGGCTCCCTGCTGACCCTGCAGACCCTGATCGACATGGCCGACGCGGTGCTCTTCATGCTCGCCGTCATCAACATCATCGGCCTGTACCTGCTGGCCCCGGTGGTCAAGCGGGAGCTGAACAACTTCCTCGACTTCGTCCGCCGCCGCGACGCCGGCCTCGACACGGACACGGACGAGGACGAAGACCAGGAGCCGGTGAAGACCACCGTCTGACCGTCCCCCGGCGGCCCGGCTCCTCGCAGCGGGCCCGTGTGCACCTCGCGCCTTGGTGCCCACGGGCCCGCTGCCCCTTGTTCCCGCACGTCAAAGCCCCCCTGGCCACATCCCCGCCCTCCCGATAGGGTGTAAAGAACGCGTCAAGAACCTCCCCGTCACATCAAGGGAGTGGGCGCGGGGTGTGCCGGGAAGTCTGGTCGGCGTCCTGGGGGCCGTGTGCCCACTTTCAGCCGACGCCCCGGAGGTACCCCTGTCATGACCGCTGCCCCGCCCCCACAGCGCTCCCCCTTCCTCGGCCTCCTCCCCTGGCCCGAACGCCGCGCCATCGCCGCGGCGCTGCGTACCGAGACCATCGGCGGCCTGGTGCTGCTCGGCGCCGCGGTCGTCGCCCTGATCTGGGCCAACAGCCCGCTCGGCGACGTGTACCGGCAGATACGCGACTTCCACTTCGGGATACCCGCCCTCGGACTCGACCTCTCCGTCGGACACTGGACCGCCGACGGCCTCCTCGCCGTCTTCTTCCTCGTCGCGGGCATCGAACTCAAACGCGAACTCGTCGTCGGCGAACTCCGCACTCCCGCCACGGCCGCGCTGCCCGTCGTGGCCGCGCTGTGCGGCATGGCCGTTCCCGCCGCCCTGTACGCGCTCACCGCCGGCCTCGGGGGCGGCAGCCTCGACGGCTGGGCCGTTCCCATGGCCACCGACATCGCCTTCGCCCTCGCGGTGCTGGCCGTCATCTCCACCCACCTGCCGTCGGCGCTGCGCGCCTTCCTCCTCACCCTCGCCGTCGTCGACGACCTCGGCGCCATCCTCATCATCGCGATCTTCTTCACCGGCGACCTGAACTTCTGGGCCCTCGGCGGCGCCTTCGCCGGCCTCGCCGCCTTCTACGCCCTCCAGCGCTTCCGCGTACGCGGTTGGTGGTGGTACGTCCCCCTCGGCATCGCGACCTGGGCGCTGATGTACAACAGCGGCGTGCACGCCACCGTCGCCGGCGTCGCCATGGGCCTCATCCTGCGCACCACCCTCGACAAGGGCGAGGAAACCTCCCCCGGCGCGCGCGTCTCCCACCTGGTCCACCCGCTCTCGGCAGGTGTGGCGGTCCCCCTCTTCGCGCTGTTCGCCGCCGGGGTCACCGTCTCCGGCTCCGCGATGGCCGACGTGTTCACACGGCCCGAGCCGCTGGGCGTCGTGGTCGGCCTGGTCGCCGGCAAGATCCTCGGTGTCTTCGGGGGCACCTACCTGGCCGCCCGCTACACACGTGCCCGTCTCAATCCCGACCTCGCCTGGGCCGATGTCTTCGGCCTCGCGGTCCTCGCGGGCATCGGCTTCACCGTCGCCCTGCTCGTCGGAGAACTCGCCTTCCCCGGCCAGGCGATCACCGAGCAGATCAAGGCCTCCGTCCTCATCGGCTCCGTCCTCGCCGCCGTCCTCGCCGCCGTCCTCCTGCGACGTCGCAACAAGGTGTACAAGCGGCTCTACGAGGAGGAGACGGTCGACGCCGACGCCGACGGCATCCCCGACATCTACCAGCGGCGTGAAATCGCGGCGAAGCGCTGACGGGACCCGCCGGGTCAGCCCTGACCGTCGTCGTCCCCGTCGACCTCCTCCGGGGCCGGCGGCTCGGTTCAGGGCTGTCACGGGCCGGGCGGCCGGTCCCTGCTTCGGGTGGACCCGGTGCGCGCCCGAACCGCGGGGTCGAAAGGAATTCGGCGGCTCGTCGCGAGTTTTCGTTATGCCCGAGCGTCTCGCCCCGTCTTCAGCGGTGAGGGCGTCGGTCCGGCGCCCTCACCGCAACCCGCCCGCGGCACGTGTGCCGTGGCGGACGTGACGTAGGGAGTTCCTCCATGGCGCTGCACCGCCGTGTCAGAAGCAGGTCCGTGAAGATCACAGCCGGGGTGTCCGCCCTCGCCGGTGGCGTACTGGCGGCGGGCCTGGCCATGGCCCCCGCGGGGGCCACCGGAACAGCCGCTGCGGGAGCCGGGAAGGCCGGGTGCGTGAGCGGAACGCTGACCTTCGACGCGGTCGACTCCGAGACCAAGGGGAAGCCGACGGTCACGTCTGCCGCCCGCAACGCCAATTGGGAGCTGTGGGGCAAGGCCACCGCCTCCGGGCCGGAGACCCGGCTCGCCGCGGGCCTCACCTCGCATCGTGACGGCACGTTCAGCGCCTGCAACACCACGGGCAAGCCGATGGCGCAGCTGCGGGTGAAGTTCCTGTCGTCGAGCACGAAGATGTGGCGGGTGGTCAGCGACGCGAGGACGCTGCAGGAGTACGCCTTCTTCTCCGCACCCCGCCCCGGTGCTGCGGCCGGCCAGAGTCTGGGCACGGTGAAGGTGCCGGCCGACATGGCTCTGGCCTGGAAGGCCGTCGACACCACCAACAAGCTGTGGTGGAAGCGCGGGAACACCCGGACCCCGTGCTGGACCCGCAACGAGAGCGCGGGCAAGTGCGTCCAGTTGACGTACGTGTGGAAGAACGACGGAGGCAGGTTCGTCTCCCGGTGGGACGGCGGCAACGGCTACGTCTACCTCGGCGGACTCGACGCGCGTTCCCAGCACCTGATCCTGCACGAAGCGGGTCACTTCCTGATGGGCCGCCTCTACGACGGGCGCTACCCCCGGGTCACGAACTGCAACCCGCACCCGATGGACAAGCGGTCGTCCGACACCTGCGCACTGTGGGAAGGGTTCCCCGACGCCGTCTCCGCCTACGTGATGGGAGACCGTCGCTACGTCCACGGCGACAGCTCGTTCGTGGACTTCGACAAGCCGAAGGGCTGGCAGACAGGGGACCAGGTGGAAGGACGCGTCGTCGGCGCCCTGCTCGACCTGTGGGCCAAGGGCGGCCCCGACGGCGGCAACTGGGACCGCACCATCGACGCCATCGCCACCAGCCGCCCCGGAACCTTCCGGGACTACTGGCTGGTGGCCCGACCGGCGGCCGGACTGCCCGTCACGGGGCAGGCGCGGAGCATCATCGAGAAGCACACCATCCGGTACTGAACATTCCGGTTCCCCCGGCATCATGTACATCCGCCGCCCCGGGTCCCGCACTCCAGGACCCGGGGCGGCACCCCCGACACGCCGCACCGCGCCGGCGCCGAAGACGAAAGCCACCATGCCCGACGACAGCACCACCACCCTGGTCCTCGACGCCCAGCGCGGCGTCCCACGGGCCCAGGACCGTCTGGTCGCCCAGCACCTGCCCCTGGTCTACAACATCGTCGGGCGTGCACTGGGCGGCAGCCACGCCGACGTCGACGACATCGTCCAGGACACCTTCATCCGTGCCCTGACCCACCTCGCCCAGCTCCGCGAACCGGAACGCTTCCGGGCCTGGCTCGTCGTCATCGCCACCAACCGCATACGCGACCACTGGCGCGCGGTGCAGGCCGCCTCGACCGGGCGCGAACCGATGGACGAGGACACCGAGCCGACCGACCCCGGTTCCGACTTCGCCGACCTGACGATCCTCCGTCTGAACCTGACGGGGCAGCGGGCCGAGGTGGCCGAAGCGACCCGTTGGATGGACGAGGACGACCGCACCCTGCTCTCGCTGTGGTGGCTGGAAGCCGCCGGCCGACTCAGCCGAGCGGAGGTCGCGGACTCCATGGGGCTCTCCGCGCAGCACACCGCCGTCCGCGTGCAGCGGATGAAGGAACGTCTCGAAACGGCCCGAGCCGTGGTACGCGCCCTGGCACACCGGCCGCGCTGCGCCGTGCTCGACGAACTCACCGGCCGCTGGGACGGCGTTCCCTCGGCGCTGTGGCGCAAGCGGCTCGCCCGCCACATCGGCACGTGTGCGAACTGCGACGCGCGCAGGCGCGGACTCGTGCCCGCCGAAGGGCTCCTGATGGGTCTGGCCCTGGTACCCGTCGCGACAGGGCTTCTGCGGCTCGTGGAACACGATCTACGGGACCTGGTCCTGGCCGCCGCGCACACGCGCACGGACGACGCGCCGAGCCCCGCGACGGAACCCTCCACGGCTGCCCCGGCCGCGGGAGACCAGGCGACGGTCGTACGCGCGGCCGACGCGGCTCGCGAGGACGGCGCGACACCACGCCCGCGGGCGCCCCTCGCCGCGGCGGCCGTCCTCCTGCTCATCGGGGCGGGTGCGGCCGGCCTGCACGCATGGGGCCCGGGCCCCGCCCCGGAGCCGGGCAGCGGTGTGCGGCTCGCACCCGTGCGGTCGACGCTCCCGGTGGCGCCGGAGCAGATCGGGGAGCCCGCCTCGGGCACGACGCACCCGGAGCCGTCGACGACCAGCGGCGCGACCCGGCGTTCCGCTTCCGTGGCCGCCTCCCCGTCCCGGACCGCCGCGCGACCCACGCCCCTGTTCGGACCTTCCGCCCAGCGGATGTTCGATCTGGTCAACCAGGAACGCGTCCGGGCCGGCTGCACGCCGCTCCGGCCGGACCGACGACTGACCACGGCAGCGCAGAAGCACTCCGAGGACATGGTCACCCGTGGCTACTTCTCCCACACCAACCCCGATGGCCTCGACTCCGGCGACCGCATCGCCGCCTCCGGCTACGACGCCGACGGACACAACGAGAACATCAGCAGCTACGACGCCCCTGAAGGCGCCACGGAGGCATGGATGAGCGGTGGGGGCCACCGCGAGGCGATCGTGGACTGCGACCACGAGGACGTCGGCATCGGCTACGCCACCGAAGCGGACGGCGGGGCGCTGTGGACCCTGCTCCTCGCCCGCTCCTAGCCTTCCGACGGCGCCCTGCCCCGTCCTGGTCAGCGGCGCCGTCGAAAGTCCGGACGGTGTGGTCCGGCGCCACGGAGAGTGGACCGCGGCGCCGGATCGCCCGCCCCGGAACATCGGCGGGCGGCCCGCTTCCTCGACGGCACGGCCCCACTCACGTTGCCGGGACCGGGAGACCGGGACCGGCGGGGCGGCCTGCGGCGCACGGCGCCCCCGGCGGTTCGCCCTCCCTGGAACGCCTCGGCCCGCCCGGACTCCTCCGCTCCGTGTGGCCGTGGCTCCCGTCGACGCTCTGGGTGAGGTCGAGACCACCGAAGGCGAATTCGCGGCCGACCCGATCCGCATACCGGGTCGAGCAGCCGCGCCGTCGATTCACACTCCCGTGTGGCTCGGTGCGGATGTGCTGCGCGCTCCGGTTACCTCGCCGGGCCAAGGACGTTGTCGATCATGCGTGAGCCTTCACGCGGCCATGTTCCCCTCCACGGATCCAGAAGGATGTCACCCGTATGAAGTTCACCGGAAGGTCGACTGTCGCGGCCGCGGCAGCCGTCGCCGTCCTCGCCATGCCGACGGGCGCCGCCGCCGAACAGAGCGGCGAGCCCGTCTCCTTCGCAATCAAGCGCGGCGACTCCGCCAAGCCCGAGGCGCAGCTGCTGTTCTACGGCGACGTGACGTGGACCGGTGAGGGGGGCCGCACCTACACGGTGAAGGGGACCCTGGAGGCGCGTTGCACCACCGGGTCGCGGACCACCACCTGGCTCCAGTACGCCGCCAACAGCGAGTCGTGGAAGGAGTCCCAGGAAGTGGAGTGCTCCGACTCCGCCGGGGTCGTCAACAAGCTGCCCATCGAGGTGACGGGGACGGTGCGGCCGGGCGACACGCTTGCGATGCGGCTGGGCAGCTGGAAGCTGCTGGGCTCAAGGATCTACTCGGAACGGAAGGACCTTCCGCACCCGGCGGCGTAGGGCCGGCGGGCGGCCGGGACGGTCACCGTGGGCGGGGTGCCCGCGGCGTCACGCCACGGGCACCCCGCGGAGCGGTGGAAACCGGCCCGGAAGCCCCGTCGACCCGTTTTGGCGCGTCAGGGTGAGATGAGTCGATTCAACGCGGGTCGACGGACGGCCGGTGCCGCGCCCTGCGGGATCGTGGCCCCGTAGCGTTCGCGTTCCTTCTCCCGAGGGGTTCCCCATGAGTCTTCGTCGTGCCGCACTCGCCGCCGCCGGCGCCTTCACGCTCTTGCTGGCCATTCCCTCGTCGGCCTCCGCCGCGGTCGGAGAGTTCTCGTACACCTGGATCGACGACGACGGGGTCGCGCACCACCGGAAACTGGTGGACCCGCGCGAGGAAGACTGCATCACTCTCCCCGAGACGCCCGACATCGAGGCCGCCCCCGCCCACACGCCGGTCAACCGGACCGACAAGACGGCGACCGTGTTCTTCGAAGCCGACTGCTCGGGCGAGTGGGTCAACCTGCGGCCGGTCAACGGCGCCGGCAATCAGAACACGCTCATCCGCGCGGTCGTCTTCGGCGGCTGACCCGGGCCGCCCCCGTCGACCACGCGCCGTCGCCGAAGGCCGGCCCCGCGATGCCGACGGCGGCGCCGAGGTCGCTCGGGCCTGGGACCGCCCCGCGCGAGGGCGCGGGACGCGGCCCGAGTCCGGCCGAACGGCACGGCCGAACGCGGCGCGCTGTCTGGGCCGATGGTGTGGTCCGGCGGCGACCACGGTGCGGGACCGCGCACCCGACCCGCCAAGAATGCTCTTCTGATCATCACTCGTCACACAAGGTGATCTGCCTGAGCATAGGAGTGCCATGTACCGCTGTGCCCCGAGGACCGTCTCCGCCCTCGCCCTCGCCCTGGCCACCGCCGCGGCCGGTCTGGTGGCCGCGCCCGCCGCGCAGGCGGTGGCGCCCGCTCCGTGCGGCACGAGCGTCTCCGACTACACCGGCACCACCACCAAGGACACCCCCTTCGTGGGAAAGATCGTCATTCCGGACGCCGGGTTCGAGGACCGCGAGATCACCCTCTCCCCCGTCGCCCCCAACTCCAGCCTCCTCAAGGTGGAGATCAAGGTCTCCGACAGCGAGACCACCTCCGTCACCGGCAACTTCACCCTCCGCGTCAACCCCCTCAACCACGGGCAACTGACCTTCCCGACCTACACCGGCGGCCAGGGTCGCGTCACGGACGTCGCCTGCTCCGCCGGGCTCCTGCCCTCCAGCCGCGTCACGACCATCACCGGCACCGTCACCACCACCGGCGTCGAGAGGTCCCCGGGAATCCTCAAGTCCCTCAGCTTCACCGCCAGTCGCGCCTGACCCACGCACCCGACCGCGTCCGGTGGGATCAGGACGGTCCGCGCCCGTGCCGCGGAGGCGATCGGCGATCTGGCTTCCCGGGACGTGCTCCGGGTCGGGCCGCCACCGGCGCCCGCCGGTTCCACGCACCCGGACCCCGTACGTGGATCCTGTGCACCTCCGCGACGCGTGGCACCCTCGCGCCCCCGCGATCGGGTTACGGCCCGGCCCCCGGACCTGTGCCCCGGGGGCCGGGCCCTTTCGGTCACTCCGGTCGATACGCACCGATGGCATCGGCCATGGGCCTGCCGAAGGTCATGTCACCGGCCGGGACGGGGCGGTCGTCGAGGGAGAGGACCATCTTGGCCTCGCCGGGGCCGGCGCTGAGGGTGCAGGTGACCCCGTGGGCGTCGGCGCGTTCGAAGCCGAACCGCGGGTAATAGGTGGGGTGTCCGAGGACGGTGACGGTGTGTTCACCCAGGGCGCGGGCGGCGTCGAGGCCGGCCCGGATGAGGGTGGAACCGATGCCGGTGCCCTGGTGGGCGGGGTCGACGGAGACCGGGGCGAGAGTGAGCCCCGGAGTGCCGCCGATGCCCGCGCGGGTGAACAGGATGTGCGCGATGACGGTGCCGTTCTCGTCCTCGGCGACGAGGGAGAGTTCGGGGATCCAGCACGCGTCGGCGCGCAGGGCGTCGACGAGGTCGGCGTCCTCCGGGGAGCCGAAGGCTGCGGTGATCACCTCGCGCACGCGGTCGGTGTCGTTCGGGGTCTCGGTCCTGATCTTCACTGCTGGGGTGTTCCTTTTCGGTAGTGGTGATGTTCGTGGGTAGGGGTGCCGCGGGCGGGGCCCGGCTGCGGGCGGGCCGCGCCCACGGCCGCCGCGGCCGGGTCACAGGGTGAGCAGGGCGCGGCCGGCCGGCTGGGGGTCGGCGAGGGGTCTGAGGGCGAGGCGGACCAGGGCGTACGGGTTGTCGTCGCCGGCGATCCGGTTGGCGCTGAGCTCGCCGCAGGAGGCGCACTGGTGGATGATCATCCACTCGCCGTCGGTGCGGACGGACATCCCCAGCGCCTCCATCCGGCCCCGGCAGTCCGCGTCGCGGTCGCCGGGGATCTTCCGGTCGACGTGCAGGCTGGCCAGGCAGTTGGGGCAGTGGTTGCGGTGCGCGGTGCCGGGTGCGTCCAGGGAGACGTCGAGCCGGCAGGACGCGCACCGGAAGTCGTTCGCCCGGTGGCCGCCCTGGGTGTGCAGGACGTCCTTGTGCCGCTGCGGACGGCGCCGGCGCTGGCCGCGACCGCTGTTGTTGTTGCGTGACATGACGGTGCTCCTTTCCTGCCGGGCGGTCAGAGGGTTCCGAACGCTTCGAGCGGGAAAGGAGGTTGGGCCAGCGGGCGGACCGCCATGCGCATCAGGATGAGCTGGTTGTCGTCGACGCACACCGGGTTGGAGGTGAGCTCGTCGCAGCGCACGCAGCGGTGGATCACCATCCAGTCGCCGGTGCGGAGCACGGCGATGGCGATCGGGGACATCCGGCCCTCGCAATCGCTCGCACCGCCCTCGACGTGGTCGAGGACGTGCCGGGAATGCAGGCAGGACGGACAGTGGTTGCGCGGCACGCCGTCGGCGGCGTACGCGGACACGGTCAGCCCGCACCACGCGCAGGCGAAGGTGCTGAGGCCGAGAGTGTTGATGTCGGTGGAGGTGTGGCTGGACACCCGGGTGCTCCTTGCTGGGAAGTCGATCAAGACAGCAAGAGCAGGCCGAGTGGCCTCGTCAGAAGGCAGCCCGACAACGCCGAGCAACGGCGGACAGGCAGGTCAGAACACCGGAGGACACGTCCGGCAGCCACCCGGAGAAACGGGCAGCGTAAGGCGGCGGACGGTTACGCGGTGTGGCGAGGCGCACTCGGCGCGGGCCGGGACATCAAACACCCTTTTCCAGGGCACGAAGGCCCAGAACGAATCAGAACGACCCTCGAAGGGTAACAGGGCGCCTCTCCCTGCCGTCAACGCATTTACGCGGGACCACCGGTGACCCAACGCGGGGCCAAGGTCCCACCGACCTGTGGGCTCCCGACACCTCAGGACATGACCATCGGCGCCGGCGGAGCCGACCCCTCGGGGTGTCCCATGAGAGGAGGAGCGCGGAACGGGAGGCGGGCGTGTACGAGGAGAAGAAGGGTTACTGCACCCTCTGCAAGTCCCGCTGCGGGGCGATCTTCATCGTCGAGGACGGCCGGCTGACCGGCGTCCGTCCGGATCCGGATCACCCGACCGGCGCGGCCATGTGCCCGAAGGGCCGATCCGCGCCGGAGATCGCGCACGGCACCGACCGGTTGACCACCCCGTTGCGGCGCACCACCCCCAAATCCGACCCGGATCCCGGCTGGGTGGCGATCTCCTGGGACGAGGCCATGACGGAGATCGCCGCCAGGCTCGCGGCCATCTCGGCCGAGACCGGTCCGGAGTCGGTCGCCTTCGCGGTGGCCACGCCCTCGGGGACCATGGTGTCGGACGCCACCGAGTGGATCGAACGCTTCGTACGCCGCTTCGGCAGCCCCAACACCGTCTACAGCGCGGAGATCTGCAACTGGCACAAGGACTTCGCCCACGCCTTCACCTTCGGTTCGCCGCTGCCCCCGCCCGACTACGCGAACTCCCACCTCGCCCTGCTGTGGGGCTTCAACCCGGGCAAGACCTGGCTCGCCCAGTCCTCCGCCCTGTCGGCCGCGCAGGCAGCGGGCACGAAGCTCGCCGTCATCGATCCGCGGCGCTCCACGAGCGCACTGCGGGCCGACCACTGGCTGCGGGTGCGGCCCGGCACGGACGCCGCGCTCGCCCTCGGCCTGTCCCACCTGCTGATCACCGAGGGGGGCTACGACGAGGACTTCGTACGCGCCTGGACCAACGGGCCGCTCCTGGTGCGCTCCGACACGGGCCGCTTCCTGAGGGCGGCCGAACTGCCGGCCGAGGACGCGGGGAACCCGGGCGAGGAGGTGTTCGCCGTCTTCGACGAGGAGACCGGCCGGGTCGAGGCGTACGACACCACGCGCGCCGCCGTGCGACCCGGGCGCTTCGCGCTGCGCGGCACCCGCAAGGTCCGGCTGCGCGACGGGCGCGTCGTCGACTGCGCGCCGGCCTTCGAGCACCACGCCGCCGCCTGCGCGGCCTGGCCGCCGGAGCGGGTCGCGGCCGAGACGTGGATCCCCGAGCGGGAGGTGCGCGCCCTGGCGGCGGAGATCGCGGCGGCGCCGTCCGTCTCGTACTACGGCTGGACCGGGGTGGGGCAGAGCGCGAACGCCACCCAGACCGAGCGGGCCCTGGCCACGCTCTACGCGCTGACCGGCTCCTACGACGCGGTCGGCGGCAACCACGTGGTCCCCGCTCCGGCGTACGCCCCGGCGACCTCCTTCGAGGATCTCGACCCCGGGCAGCGTGCCAAGGCCCTCGGCCTGGACAAGCACCCGCTGGGGCCGCCCGCGTACGGCTACGTCAACTCCGGCGACCTGTGCGCCGCCATCGAGACGGGGCGTCCGTACCCGGTGCGCGCGCTCGTCGGGTTCGGCTCGAACCTCGTGGTCTCCCAACCGGACTCGGACCGCACCGCGCGGGCGCTGCGCTCCCTGGAGTTCCAGGTCCACCTGGACCTGTTCCACAATCCGACGAGTGCGTGCGCCGACATCGTGCTGCCCGTCAACAGCGCCTACGAGCACGAGGCGCTGCGCTTCGGCTTCGAGGTCGGCCACCGCGCCCAGGAGCACGTGCAGTTGCGGCCCCGGATCGTCGCGCCGCAGGGCGAGTCCCGCAGCGACACCGAGGTCGTCTTCGACCTGGCCTGTCGGCTGGGCATGGGCGGGGACTTCTTCGACGGGGACGTGGAGGCCGCCTGGAACCGGCAGCTGGATCCCCTCGGGCTGACCGTGGAGGAGTTGCGCCGGCGGCCCGGCGGGGTCCGGGTGCCCCGCGAGCGGGTCCACCGCAAGTACGCCGAGCCCGTAACCGGCCGTGCGGACGGGGTGGCGGGCTTCGCCACGCCGACCCGGCGTGTGGAGCTGTACTCCGAGCGGCTGCTGGAGCACGGCTACCCGGCCGTGCCCGAACACCGCGCACCCGCGCGGCCCGACGACGCCTTCCCCCTGGTGCTGACCTGCGCCAAGCACGGCTACTTCGTACACAGCCAGCACCGGGCCGTGACCTCGCTGCGCCGCCGCTCCCCCGATCCGTCCGTGGACCTGCACCCGCGGACGGCAAGCGCGTACGGGATCGCGGAGGGCCAGTGGGTCGAGGTGTCGACGCGGCTCGGGTCCATCCGGCTGCGGGCGCGCTTCGACGACTCCCTGCACCCGTCCGTGGTCGTCGGCGAGTACGGATGGTGGCAGGAGGCCCCCGACCTCGCCCTGCCCGGAGCCGACCCGACCGCCGCCACGGGCGGCAACTTCAACCGGCTCGTCGACCACGGCGTGACGGACCCGCTCAGCGGATCCGTACCCCTGCGTTCGGCCACCTGCCGCATCGCGCCGGTGGCCGGGGACGGGCTTTGGGCGGGCACCCGCCCCTTCACGGTGACCGAGCTGGCCGAGGTGACCCCGGGCGTACGGAGCCTGCGCCTGGAGCCGGAGGACGGTGGCGCCCTGCCCGACCACCGGCCCGGCCAGCACGTGACGGTGCGCGCCGAGGAGCCGGACGGCCGGGTCCAGGACCCGGTCGACGCACGCTGCTACTCCCTGACCGGGCCGGCGGTCGCGGGCGGCCGGCCCGCGTACGAACTGGCCGTGCGGCGGGTGCCCGGCGGCGCCTTCTCCGGCCGGGTGCACGAGCGGCTCGCCATCGGCGACCGGCTCCACCTGACGGCTCCGGCCGGCATGTTCGCGATCCCGGTGGACACCGCGCACCCGGTGGTGCTGCTGGCCGGCGGGATCGGTGTCACCCCGTTCCTCGGCTACCTGGAGACGCTGGCCGCGACGGGCGGGAGCGTGCCCGAGGTGGTGTTGCACTACGGCAACCCCAACGGGTCCGACCACCCGTTCCGGGAGCGGCTGCGCGAACTGGCCGCCGAGATCCCCGTCCTGAGGGTCGTCGACCACTACGCGGCGCCGCGCCCGGACGAGGTCCCGGGGCGGGACTACGACCGCGCCGGCTTCATCTCGATCGCGGACATCGACCCCGGCCTCTTCGAGCGGCGGGCCCGCTTCCACCTGTGCGGTCCCGAGCCGATGACGCAGGCGCTGACCGGCGCCCTCCTCGCCCGGGGGGTGCCGCGGTTCGAGGTGTTCCGCGAGAGGTTCCGCGCGGCGCGCCGGGAGGTCGTCGTCCCCGACGGGGCGACGTACACGGTCACCTTCGCGCGCAGCGGACGCACCGCGACGTGGAGCGAGGGCGACGGCCCGCTGCTGGCCGTGGGCGAGGCGGCCGGTGTGGCCATGGCGAGCGGCTGCCGGGTCGGGCAGTGCGAGAGCTGTGCCTGCTCCGTGCTGAAGGGAACGGCGGCGCACCTGGTGACCCCGCCCGAGGACCTGCCCGACAGGGAGGTCCTGACCTGTCAGTCCGTCCCCACCTCGGACCTGGTCCTGGACGTCTGAGGGGGCGGATCCCGCTGACCACCGCTCCCGGCACCCCGGTACCCGACGCGCTCACCGGTGACCGCTTCCCGGCCCCGGTCTACGACCCCGCCGTCCACCGTTTCCGCCAGGACGGCTGACCCGCCGGTCCGGTCCGTCGCCGACCCGCCCTGCTGGTCAGGCGAAGAATTCCGCGAGGACGGGGGCGAGGGCGTGGGGGTCGACCGCGTGGTCCTGTCCGGGGAAGGTGTGGAGGGTGAAGTGCTCCGATCGTGCGGCGAGTTGTTCGGCGGCGTTGACCATGTACGCCTCGCTCGCGCCGCCGTGGCCGACGAGGACGGGGATGTCGATGCCGCGCCAGCGGTCGGGGGGAAGCGGGCGGCCCGACATGAGGTCGCGCATCAGGAGGCCGTCGTAGGGCAGGGTGCGCGCCACGGTGCGCCAGGCCGGCCATGCGGGACCGTCGCGCAAGGTGTCGACGGCCTGCGGGGGCAGGGCCAGTCCCACGGTCAGGAAGTGGGTGAGGGCTCCGTCCACGTCGTCGCGCGCGAGGAGGTCCGTCAGGCGTTCGACGTAGTCCGGCGGCAGTGGCGGGCGGGACGCGTCGAGGATCAGCGGTGGCTCGTACAGGGCCAGGGCGGACACGGCGCTGCCCCGGGCCACGGCCTCCAGGGCGAGTACGGCTCCGGAGGACATGCCGAAGAGCAGCACCGGCCCGCCGGTCGACGCGATGACGGCGTTCAGGTCGTCGATCTCGCGCTCCACGTCGTACACGGGGTGGTCGCCGCTGCCGCCGCGGCCCCGGCGGTCGTAGTTGTGGACGCGGAAGTCGCGTGCCAGCAGCTCCGCCAGGGGGGCGTGTCGCCCCTGGGTCATGAGCGTGCCTCCGACGAGGACCACCGCGGGCCCCGAGTCCCCGTGCCGCTCGTAGGCGATGGACGTGCCATCCGCCGACACCACCGTGCCCATGTCGTACCCCCCGTTGCCGACTCCGGGACGGGCTCGGTGCGCGGCCCCGTCCCTCACTCCACTCCCGGCAGAGTAAGTCCCCCGGGCATCGAAATGATCTTGTAGGGAGGAACGACATCGGGCGGGACCGACCGGGCGAACGCCCATGCGCGCCGCCCGGCGGGGGCCTCCCCCGCCGGGCGTGCGCGTCAGTCGCGGTACTCGCAGAGGTAGGCGGAGTCCTCCGTCGCCCTCAGCCGGAAGCGGCTGTCGGACGGAACGGTGAACCGCGTGCCCGCCTTGAACGTCTCCCAGGTCTCGGAACCGGGGAGGACGGCGCTGAGCTCGCCCGAGACCACGTGCATGATCTCGCGCTTGGCCGTCGAGAACTCGTACTCGCCCGCGGCCACGACACCGACCGTCGCCTGGCCCTCGCCGCCCTCGAACGCGATCGACGTGACCTTGCCGTCGAAGTACTCGTTGACCTTGAACATGCGCACTCTCCTGCGGAACCGGGAACGGAACAGAGCGGGGCCCCGAGGTCCACGCCCCGTACTCCCCGGCGGCAGGCTACTTCGGCTCGGAGCACGGGCAACGGGGGATCTTGCCATCCGGACAGTCGTCCGGCCGGATGCGGTGATCGCCGCATCCGGCCGCCGGGAGCGGGGGGAAGGCAGGAGTGGAGGTGCACGCGATGACCGGACTGCCCCGAAGGAACGATCCTCTCCCGAAGGAGTCGGTGTGGGACTACCCGCGACCGCCCCGGGTCCAGCCGGATCCCCGGCACGTGGTGATCAGACACCACGGAGTGACCCTCGCCGACTCCCGGGCCTGCCTGCGCGTGCTGGAGACGAGCCACCCTCCGGTCTTCTACGTGCCGCGCGACGACGTCCGCACCGATCTCCTGTCCCGGGAGGAGAGGACCACCGGCTGCGAGTGGAAGGGCGTGGCCACCTACTGGATGCTGACCGTCGGCGGCAGCCGGATCCCCGATGCGGCCTGGAGCTACGAGGCGCCCGCGCCCCGGTACCGGGGCATCGCCCGTCACCTGGCCTTCCATCCGCGGAAGGTGGACGTCTGCACCGTCGACGGCGAGCGCGTCCGGGCGCAGCCGGGTGACTTCTACGGCGGCTGGATCACCGACGAGATCGTCGGGCCGTTCAAGGGCGCCCCGGGGACCATGGGCTGGTGAACCGGGCATCGCCGGCGTTGGTCGGCCGATTCAGGGACGGTAGACGAGCTCGATGAGCAGGGACGCGACGACGGCCCAGACTCCCAGCCCGAGCAGCCAGAACAGGCCCAGGAACGCGCCCGCGGCGATGAGGACCAGGCCGGTGGCGCCCAGGGCGAGCATGTTCCGGCGTACGGGTCGGTCGGGGCCCCAGGTTGTGGTCATGGGAGCAGGATCCCGCCGGTGCCCCGCGTTGGCGAGGGGCCGGCGGGATTCCTTGCGTTTTCCATACGGCGGCGTCAACCGGCGTGGACGTGCGGGCGGCGGGACCGGTCGGGTTCCGCCCCTCGCAGCACTTCGCGGGTGACGGGGGCGACCTCTCCCTGACCGAAGAGGAAGAACCGCAGGAAGTTGGTGAGCGGGTTGCCCTCGGTCCACTCGAAGTAGATGTGCGGGCGCTGCCCGGTCTCGTCACGGACGTGCAACAGCAGGGCGGCGAGCGCGTTGGGGACGGAGGAGGATTCCAGGGTCAGGACGCGGTAGCGGTCGTGCATGACCTCGCCGCGGACGCGCAGTCCGGCCTCGAACTCGGAGGGGTCGAGGACGGTGACCTCGACGAAGAGGAAGTCGTCGCTGGTCGGGGTGTCGTTGTCGGTGCGGATCTGGTCGATCTTGTCCCGGTACTCGGCCTTGTCCCGCTGATCGGGTTCGTTGGCGATGAAGCGGATGGTGCGGGTGGCGGTGTCGCGGACGAAGCGCTGGGCCATGTCGTCGAGCTCGACGTGGGTGACGCGCAGCTCGAAGACGCGCGCGAGGCGGGACAGGAGGGAGAGCGCCATGATGCCGGCGATGAAGCAGGCGCCGATCTTGACGCCGTCCGGGCGCTCGACGACGTTCACGGCGGTGGTGTAGATGAAGACCGCGGAGATGATCGCGAAGGCGATGGTCCAGCCGCGTTCCCGGGCGCGGCGGGCGGCGATGGTCACGGCGACGGCCGCCGAGGTGATGAGGACGAGGACGCCGGTCGCGTAGGCGCCGCCTTGGGCGTCGACGTCCGCGTTGAAGATCCACGTCACGAGGAAGGCGACGAGGGTGAAGACGATCACCATCGGGCGCAGGGCGCGGGCCCAGTGCGGGGCCATGCCGTAGCGGGGCAGGTAGCGGGGCATCAGGTTGAGCAGGCCCGCCATGGCGGAGGAGCCCGCGAACCAGAGGATGAGGATCGTGGCGATGTCGTAGACGGTGCCGAAGGCCGAGCCGAGGTGTTCGTGCGCGAGGTAGGCGAGCGCACGGCCGTTGGCCTCTCCGCCGGATTTGAACTCCTCCGCCGGGATCAGCAGGGTCGTGATGAAGCTGGAGCAGATGAGGAAGACGCTCATGATGACCGCGGCCGTGGTCAGGAGCTTGCGCGTGCCCTTGATCCGTCCGACCGGCTTGTCCGGGTCGTCACCGGGTGCGCCCTGAACGTGCGGCATGACCGCGACTCCGGTCTCGAATCCGGACAGGCCCAGGGCCAGCTTGGGGAACACGACCAGGGCGATGGCGATCATCATGACCGGGTTGCCGTAGTCGGTGGTCAGCGCGTTGGACCAGTTGGTGATCACCTGCGGGTGGGTGGCGACCTCCCAGAGACCGACCGCCACCACGACCGCGTTGAGCAGCAGGTAGGAGATCACGAGGGCGACCGCGAGTCCGATGGCCTCGCTGAAGCCCTTGAGGAAGACGCCTCCCAGCAGGGCGATGAGGATCAGGGTGATCAGCACCTCGTGCCCGTGCAGGGTGGAGGTCAGGTGCGGGTTCTCGACCATGTGGGCGGTGGCGTCGGCGGCCGAGAGGGTGATCGTGATCAGGAAGTCGGTCGCCGCGAACCCGAGCAGCGTCAGGACGAACAGTTTGCCCTTCCAGAAGGAGAGCAGCCGTTCCAGCATGGCGATCGAGCCCTCGCCGTGCGGGCTCTCCTTGGCGACCCGGCGGTAGACGGGCAGGGCGCCGAAGAGGGTGAGGAGCACGAGCACGATCGTCGCCAGGGGCGACAGCAGTCCGGCCGCGAGCGCCGCGATGCCCGGCTGGTAGCCGAGCGTCGAGAAGTAGTCGAGGCCGGTCAGGCACATGACGCGGTACCAGGGCTTGCCCTCGTGCGCCGTCTCGGGGTGCTGCTGCTGTTTGTGGCGGCGGTCGGTCAGGCCTTCCAGCAGCACGCGCGCAGGCGCGGGGCGCGGGCAGGGGTGGCCATCGGGCGCTCCTGTCGTACGGCACGGTTTTCGGCCATCGGCGTCGACGGCTGAGCCAGCGTACGCAGCGGAAACACAGCCAATAGGCCTATATCCCCGCCTGACGAAATCCTGACGCGGCCTTAGACGTCATCTCATTTGGGCTTTGCGGGTAGGCTGGCGGTCATGGTGGGGATCGTTGAGCGGCTGGTGCCGGACGAGCTGTGGGAGCTGTTCCAGCGGGTGGTGCCGGAGGCACCGTCGCGGCCCCAGGGCGGTGGGCGGCGTCGGCACGGTGACCGTGAAGTACTGGCCGCGATCGTCTTCGTGGCGAC
>NZ_JBEZIB010000041.1:0-69245 GCF_040650855.1 Streptomyces sp. NPDC048606
GCCCTTGTACTGGACGTACTCGGTCTTCCGCCCGGTGCGGCGAGAGTGCGTGCCAGGCGTCGCGGGGCAGGCGGGAGTTTGACGACAGGGCCTAGTGCTGGCCGTAGCCGTCCAGGAACCTGCCGATCCGGGTCACCGCGTCCGCGAGGTCCTTCGCGTTGGGCAGCGTCACGATGCGGAAGTGGTCCGGCTCGGGCCAGTTGAAGCCCGTCCCGTGCACCACCATGATCTTCTCGGCGCGCAGCAGGTCGAGCACCATCTGTCGGTCGTCCTTGACCTTGTAGACGGCCGGGTCCAGCTTCGGGAAGAGGTACAGGGCGCCCTTGGGCTTCACGCAGGTGATGCCCGGGATCCGCGTCAGCAGCTCGTACGCCGTGTCGCGCTGCTCCAGCAGCCGCCCGCCGGGCAGGACCAGGTCCTCGATGGACTGGCGACCGCCGAGGGCGGTGGCCACGGCGTGCTGCGAGGGCATGTTCGCGCACAGGCGCATGTTCGCGAGGATCGTGAGGCCCTCGATGTACGACGAGGCGTTCTTCTTGGGGCCGCAGACCGCCATCCAGCCGGCGCGGTAGCCGGCGACGCGGTAGTTCTTGGACAGGCCGTTGAAGGTGAGCGTCAGCAGGTCCGGCGCGATGGCGGCGGTGTTGGTGTGCGTGGCTCCGTCGTAGAGGATCCGGTCGTAGATCTCGTCCGAACAGACCACCAGGTTGTGGCGGCGCGCGATGTCCGTCAGCCCCCGCAGCATCTCGTCGTCGTAGACGGCGCCGGTCGGGTTGTTCGGGTTGATGATCACGATCGCGCGGGTGCGGTCGGTGACCTTGCGCTCGATGTCGGCGAGGTCCGGCATCCAGTCGGCCTGCTCGTCGCAGCGGTAGTGCACGGCGGTGCCGCCCGCGAGGCTGACCGAGGCGGTCCACAGCGGGTAGTCCGGAGCCGGGACGAGGACCTCGTCGCCGTCGTCGAGCAGCGCCTGCATCGACATCTGGATCAGCTCGGAGACCCCGTTGCCGAGGTAGATGTCCTCGACGTCCAGCTCGATGCCCTTGGTCTGGTAGTGCTGCATGACCGCGCGGCGTGCGGAGAGCAGCCCCTTCGCGTCCCCGTAGCCGTGGGCCGTGCCCAGGTTGCGGAGCATGTCCTCAAGGATCTCCGGCGGGCACTCGAAGCCGAAGGCCGCGGGGTTGCCGGTGTTGAGCTTGAGGATGCGATGACCTGCCGCTTCGAGCCGCATCGCCTCTTCGAGGACGGGTCCGCGGATCTCGTAGCAGACATTGGCGAGTTTCGTTGACTGGATCACCTGCATGACGGGAGCTTACGGGCCCGGATGCCCGCCCGCTCGGCCTTTGGGGGCGGGAACCGGAGGTGGGAATTGTCCCGTTTCGGGGGACGAGGGGGTGGCGGCCCCGTCCATCCTTTGAAACGGAGCCCACCGCACCGCTCCGACCTGCGGAATGCGTGGACCGACCCCGAGCCCGGGGCCGGCGGTGTTGCGCTCGTCACGGTGGCGCCGGCGTGGGCCGGCGGTGGGCCTCGCCCCGCCCGCCCCTGTCGGTGGTCGTGCGTAGCCTCGGCGCGTGAAGGAACTCAGGATCATCGCCGGGGACGCCACGAGTCCGCAGGCCAAGGGACCCAAGATCGTCGCGCACGTCTGCAACGACATCGGCGGGTGGGGCAAGGGCTTCGTGCTCGCCCTGTCGCGCAGGTGGCCCGAGCCGGAGGCCGCGTACCGGGCCTGGCACCGGCGGCGCGCCGACAACGACTTCGGGCTCGGGGCCGTCCAGGTGGTGCGGGTGAAGCCCGACGTGTGGGTGGCCAACATGGTCGGGCAGCGCGGGATCCGCACCGGCGGCGGGGGCCCGCCGATACGGTACGACGCCGTCGCGCGGTGTCTGGACGCGCTGGCCGCGCACGCCGTCGAGCTGGGGGCGAGCGTGCACATGCCCCGCATCGGGTGCGGGCTCGCCGGCGGGACGTGGGCCCGGATCGAGCCGCTGATCACCACCGCGCTGTGCGCGCGGGACGTCGACGTCACCGTCTACGACCGGTCGTGAGCCCGGCTCCGCCAGGTGCCGGTAGCGGCCGGGACCGAACGGGTGGAGCTCGGGGGACGCGCGTGACCCGGCGGCCCGGCGAATCGATTCGCCCCGCTCGGTCCTCCTAGGGTCGGGCCCGCAGCACCCCTTGATCATCTTCGGAAGGGACCCCTCCCGTCATGAAGCTCCGCACCACCCTCGGCGCGACCGTCGGCGCCCTCGCGCTCGTCCTGTCCATGGCCGGCTCGGCCCAGGCCGCGCAGGGCAACTTCCACTACAAGTACGTGGACGGCTACGGCCAGGAGCGGCACGTCACCCTCCACAACCCGCACAGCGGCAAGTGCATCAACCTGCACGCCGTCGGCGAGGACGACGAGCTGCCGGGTTACGGCCCGCACAACGACACCGACACCGTGGTGACCGTCTTCCTCGGTGCGAACTGCGAGGGTCCCGACTGGCGCCTGAAGGCCCACGGCAAGCCGGCCAAGGACACGCTGGAGGTCCGTTCGGTGCGCTTCGACGAGCCGGGCACCACGTACGAGGAGAAGCGCGAGGACAAGCGCGAGCAGGACCGGTACGAGCAGGAGCTGCGGCGCAAGTAGGCCGCACCGCTACTCCTCGATGATCACCAGCGGGAGCTCGCGGGGTCGCGCCAGCGCCTGCTGGTCGTCGAACAGCGGCCACAACGCGGTCATCGCCTCCCAGTACGTCTCGCGTTCCGCCGGGGTCGCCGTGCGCGCCCGGCCTCGCAGGACGCTGGAGCCCACCTGGAGCCGGACCTCCGGGTGGGCGGTGAGGTTGAGGTACCAGCCGGGGTGGTGGGGGCCGCCCGAGCCCGCCGCCACGACGAGGTGGCGGTCCGCGTCCCGCCCGTAGATCAGCGGGGTGCGGACGGTGCGCCCGCCGGCCCGGTCGACGGTGGTGAGCAGCAGCGTCGGTACGCCGTGCCACAGGTGGCCGTCGGTGCCGCCGCTGGCCACGTACGTGCGGACGTGGTCGAGCCGGGGGCCGGGGCGTGGGTCGGTGGGGTGTTCCCAGTCGACGGTGACGGCGACGCTGTTCATCTGACCTCCGTTGCGCGGCCCCCTCCCGGCTAACGAGCCTTCGTCGATTCTGGATGCGGCCGACCCGTAGCGCACGCCCGGAGGTCTGGACCAAGCTCGGAGCATGGATCTGGAGCTGAGGCACCTCAAGATCGTTCGGGCCGTCGCGGACGCCGGCAGTCTGACCCGCGCCGCCACCGCGCTCGGGCTCGCGCAGCCCGCGCTGAGCACCCAGCTCAAACGCATCGAGCGGGCCCTGGGCGGCCTCCTCTTCGAGCGCGGCCGGGACGGCGTACGGGCCACCGCGCTCGGGGAGCTCGTCCTGGAGCGGGCCCGCGTGGTGCTCCCGGCGGTCTGCGAGCTCCAGGACGAGGCGATGCGCTTCGCCCGCCAGGGCACCGAGGGCTACCGTCTCGGCGCCACGCACGGCCCGCTGCTCGGCGGGCTCGTCGACCGGCTCGCCCGGCAGGAGCCCGGGGTGTCGGTGACCACGTACACCTCCTGGTCGGAGCGGGAGATAGCGGGCGGGGTCGCCGCCGGCCGGCTGGACTTCGCGCTGGTCGGGGTGTGCGGGGAGAGCGCCCCGCCCGAGCCGGGGCGGCTCGCGTGGATGGAGGTGGCCCGGGACCCGGTGCACGTGATGCTGGCCGAGGACCACCCGCTGGCCCCGCGCCCGCGCATCGAGCTCGCGGAGCTGGCCGCCGAGGCGTGGACCGACGTACCGGGCGACGGGTGTTTCGGCGACTGTTTCGCCGCCTCCTGCGTGCGCGCCGGCTTCACCCCGGCCTGCGTGTACGAGACCGACACCGCCTCCTGCGTGCACCTGGTGCAGGTGGGCCGGGCCGTGGGCCTGTGCCGGGCCACCTTCCCCCTCACCCCGGGGATCGTGACGCGGCCGCTGGCCGGGAGCCCGCTGGTGTGGCGGCACCTGCTGGGGTGGCACCCGGCCGCGCGGGCGGCGGCGCGGGCGGCCGGGGTCCTGGAGCACGCCCGGGCCGCCCACGCGGACGCGCTGGCCCGCTCGGCCGCCGTGCACGCGGCGGCGGCGACGGGCGCGGACGCGGGTGCGGCTGCCGGTGTCGGCGCCGGTCAGACCAACGGCGTCGCGCTCTCGATCACCACCGGCACCAGTGGGACGTCGCCGTGCCCGCCCGCGCGGCCGGTGCGGACGGCGGCGATGGAGTCCACCACGTCCTGACCGGAGGTGACCGTGCCGAACACCGCGTACCCGTAGCCGGAGGGCGTCGGGGCGGTGTGGTCCAGGGCCGGGTTGTCGGCGGTGTTGATGAAGAACTGCGAGGTCGCCGAGTGCGGCACGCTGGTGCGGGCCATGGCCACCGTGTAGCGGGTGTTCCTCAGGCCGTTGTCCGCCTCGTTGCGGACCGGCTCGCGCACGGGCCGCCGGCGCATGTCCGCGGTGAAGCCGCCGCCCTGGTTCATGAACCCGGGGATCACGCGGTGGAAGACCGTGCCGTCGTAGTGGCCGCTCTCCACGTAGCCGAGGAAATTGGCGACCGAGGCCGGGGCCCGGTCCTCGTGGAGGTCGATGACGATGGCGCCGAGGCTGGTGGTCAGCTTCACCTGAGGCATGTCGGGTCCGGTCCCCTTCCGGTACTGAAACGTGCCACCAAGCTTCGCAGAGCGTCACCGGCACGCCACGGCCCGGGGTGCGACCCCGGGCCGGGACGCCGGCGGCGTCATCGTCGGGCCGCTACGGCAGGTAGCGCTCGATGACCTGCGGACCCTCCTTCTCGATCAGTCGGCGGGCCTTCTCGACCCGCTCCGGAGTCGGGTCGTGTCCGGTCGCCATCACCAGGTCCTCGGGGTCGTACGGTCGCTCCGGCTCCCCACCCGTGAAGAGCCGGTCCGACCGGGTGGGCCGCTCGTCCGATTCACTGTCCATCGCATACCTCCTCCGGTGCCCCCCAGGCCCCCATCCTCCGGCCGCGGCCCCATGAACGCACCTCGGGACGGGCCCCGCGCCGCGCCCGCGCCGCGACCGTTCCGCACCCGTCTGCGGACCGCGCGCCCCTCCGGCGGCCATAACGCCGGAGGAGGGGTCAACCGGCAGCTCCCGCACGCCCGTTCGCGTTCCTACGGTTTCGGTGACCCCCACGAGGAACCGAGGAGCCCCCATGCTCAAGCGACACGCCCGCGCGGCGTGTACCGCCCTGGCCGCCGCCGGACTGCTGCTGGCCGCCGGCGGCGCCACCGCCGCGACCGCCGCCGCGACCGCCGCCGCCCCGCGCAAGTCCGCCGCCGCCACCCTGCGCACCGCCGACGCTCCGCCCGAGTTGCTCGCCGCGATGGGGCGCGACCTCGGCCTGACCCCCACCCAGGCCGAGACCCGCCTCGCCCACGAGGCCGAGGCCGGCGCCACCGCCGCCCGCCTGCGCCTGACGCTCGGCGCCGCCTTCGCCGGGGCCTGGGTCGACGGGGCCGACGCGGGCACCCTCACCGTGGCCACCACCCGCCCCGCCGACACCGCCGTCATCCGCGCCGCCGGCGCCACCCCGAAGCTCGTCACCCGCTCCCTGGCCGACCTGGACACCGCCAAGGCCGCCCTGGACCGGGCCGCGTCCACCGAGACGCCCGTGCGCTACGTCGACCCGCGCACCAACACCCTCGTCATCGAGGAGACCCGGCCCGGCGCCGCCGCCCGCCTCCTCGCGGCCACCGGCACCGACGGGACCCTGGCCACGGTGGTCCGCACCGCCGAGGCCCCGCGCCCGCTCCACGACCTGCGGGGCGGCGACGCGTACTACATGAACGGCAGCGGGCGCTGCTCCGTCGGCTTCCCGATCACCAAGGGCACCACGCAGGGCTTCGCCACGGCCGGACACTGCGGGCGGGCCGGGACCACCACCACCGGCTTCAACCAGGTCGCCCAGGGCTCCTTCCAGGCATCGGTCTTCCCCGGCAACGACATGGCCTGGGTCGCCGCCAACAGCAGCTGGACCTCCACTCCCTACGTCAAGGGCAGCGGCGGGGCGAACGTCCAGGTCACCGGCTCGGTGCTGCAACCCGTCGGCTCGTCCGTCTGCCGTTCCGGCTCGACCACCGGATGGCACTGCGGCACCGTCCAGCAGCACAACACCAGCGTCACCTACCCCGAGGGCACCATCTCGGGCGTGACCCGTACGACGGTCTGCGCCGAGCCCGGTGACTCCGGCGGCTCCTACATCTCCGGCAGCCAGGCCCAGGGCGTCACCTCGGGCGGCTCCGGCGACTGCTCGCGCGGCGGCACCACCTTCTTCCAGCCGCTGAACCCGATCCTGTCCGCCTACGGGCTGACCCTCAAGGTCACCGGCTCCGACCCGGGCCCCGGCCCCGGCCCCGGCGAGCCGGAGCCGGGCGGCACCTGGAAGGCGGGCACCGTCTACGCGGCCGGCGCCACGGTCACCCACGGCGGCGCGACCTACCGCTGCCTCCAGGGCCACCAGGCGCAGACCGGCTGGGAGCCCCCGGTCGTCCCGGCTCTCTGGCAGCGGGTCTGACCAGAGGGGAGAAAGACGAAGGTGCCGTGACTGCCAAGGGGGGAGTCACGGCACCTTCGCGCGCGGGTCACAGGACGGCGAGCGTGCCCACCGCGCCGACGGCGACCAGGACGCCGCAGATGCCCAGGTTGACCGTGCGGTGTTCCCAGAAGACGGCCACGAACTCGCGCAGGATCGCGCTGGGCAGGAAGTACCGCGCGGTGGGCGAGCCGAGGACCTGCCCGTCGACCCCGGACTTGCGGGCCAGCATCGCCGCCCGGAAGGCGTGGAAGTTGTTCGTGACGATCACGCACCGGTAGTCGGGCCCGGCGGCCGTCATGATCTCCTTCGAGAAGAGCATGTTCTCCTCGGTGGTGCGGGAGCGGTCCTCCAGGGTGATGTGCTCGGCCGGCACGCCCTGTTCGATCAGCCAGTCCGCCATCGCCCGCGCCTCGGGGACGCGTTCGTCGGAGCCCTTCCCGCCCGAGGTCAGCAGCACCGGCGGGTGGGAGCCGCGGGCCAGCTGGGCGGCGTAGATCTCCTGGCCCTTGCGCAGGCGCGAGGCCAGCAGCGGCGGGACGCGGTCCCCGCCGATCAGGCCGGAGCCGAGCATGACGACGTGGTCGACGTCGCCGCGCACCTTGATCCGCCCGTACAGCCAGGCGTAGCCGAGGAAGCACACGAAGATGAAGGAGACGTAGGCGACGACGGCGGTGAGGGTGGCGACCGCGCCGCCCAGCAGGGTCGATCCGAACCACGGGACGACGATCAGCAGGGCCGTCATCGCGAAGATGCCCAACCCGGCCAGCATCGACAGCAGGTTGGCCGGCCGCCGGCCCTCCTTTCGGATCATGGTCATGCCGTTGGAGATCAGGAACCCGCCGAGGACGAGGACCCCGAGGGTCGGCAGGGCGAAGACGAGGAAGAGGACGGAGACGGCCGCCCAGGTCGGCAGGGCCCTCAACTGGAAGAGCAGGGCGAAGGAGAGCGCGAGGAAGGTCAGTCCGAGCAGCACCGCGTTGCGGAACCGGCGGCGGTCCTTGTAGGCGCTGATGCAGAAGACCACGAACAACACGGCGGCGGGGGCGAAGGCGACCATGCGTTCATCGTATGGGTCGCCCGCGCGGAGCAGACCGGTCGTGAACGGGCGTACGACGAACGGCCCGACCTGCCAGGACCTCGGTCCGGCGGCCGTCCCGGACGACGAAGCGGCCGTCGATCAGCACGTGCGGGATGCCGGTCGGCGCGGTGCGCGGGTTCGCGTACGTGGCTCCGGCCGCGACCGTCAGCGGATCGAAGAGGACCAGGTCGGCGCGGTACCCCTCGCGCACCAGTCCCCGGTCGGGCAGGCGCAGTCGGGCGGCGGGGCGGCCCGAGAGGTGGGCCACGCACTCCTCCAGGGTCAGGACGCCCAGGTCGCGGACGTAGTGGCCCAGGTAGTGGGGGAAGGTGCCCCAGGCGCGCGGGTGGGGTTTGGCGCCGTGCAGGATGCCGTCGGAGCCGCCGGTGTGGACGCGGTGGCGCATGATCGCCCGGACGTTCTCCTCGTGGCCCACGTGCTGGAGGATCGTCGGGCCGAGGCGGTCCTCGATCAGCAGCCGCCGGGCGGTCTCCCAGCCGTCGAGGCGGGTGCCGACGTGGTGGGCGTGGGCGGGGTCGGAGGTGCCGGAGATCTCCACCGTCGACCAGTCGACGGGGACGCCGTGGCAGCCGTCGGAGCCCTCGACCTCCAGGGCGTGGCGGATCCGCTCGGCGGTGGCCCCGTCGCGCAGTCGGGCGAGGACCGCCTCCGGGCCGCCCGCGCCGGCCCAGCCGGGCAGCAGCGCGGCCAGGGTGGTGCAGCCGGGGGTGTACGGGTAGCTGTCGAGGGTGAGGTCGGCGCCCTCGGCGAGGGCCCGGTCGAGGAGGGCGAGGAGTTCGGGGGCGCGGCCCCGGTTCTCGCCGAAGTTCATGGTGGCGTGGGCGAGGTGGAGGGCGCAGCCGGCCTCGCGGGTCAGCTCGATCATCTCGGTGTAGGCGTCGAGGGCGCCGCGGCCGTAGCTGCGGTGGTGGGGGCAGTAGTAGCCGCCGTAGCGGGCCACGACGGCGCACAGCTCGGTGAGTTCGGAGCCCGAGGCGTACATGCCGGGGGTGTAGGTGAGGCCGGAGGACAGGCCGACGGCGCCCTGTTCGAGGCCCTCGGCGACCAGGCGGCGCATCCGGTCGAGTTCGGCGGGGGTCGCGGGCCGGTCGTCCCAGCCGAGGGCGTACGCGCGGACGGTGCCCTGCGGGACGAGGTAGGCGGCGTTGACGGCGATCCCCCGGCCGCCGTGGGCGCGGTCGAGGCGGTCGAGGTAGCCGCCGACCGTGCGCCAGTCGAAGTCGACGTCGTCGCCGGGCCCGTTCCAGCCGGCGATGGCCGCCCGCACGCCGGTGAGGGTGGCCTCGTCGGCCGGGGCGTAGGACAGGCCGTCCTGGCCCAGGACTTCGAGGGTGACGCCCTGGGCGGCCTTCGCGCTGTGGTCGGGGTCGCGCAGCAGGGCGAGGTCGCTGTGGGCGTGCATGTCCACGAAGCCGGGGGCCAGGACCAGGCCGTCGGCGTCGAGGACGGCGCGGGCCCCGCCCGGGATCCGGCCGGACGGGGAGATCGCGGCGACACGGCCCCCGCGCACGGCGACGTCCGCGGTGTACGAGGGGCCGCCCGAGCCGTCGACGACTCGGGCGCCCCGGATGAGCAGGTCCACGGCGGTGCTCCCAGGGTTCGGCGCCGCGCGGCGCCGGGTGGCGACGGTCGGCGCGGGTCGGGCGGGATCCGGAAGAGGCGACCTAGAAGAAGGTGCGCACGTAGTCGGTGACGGTGCCGTCGGCCGCCACGACCGGGATCAGCGGCCACTTCTCGAAGATGGTGCACGGGTGCGACATCCCGAGGGCCACCCAGTCCCCGACCCGGACGTCGTCCGGCCCGTCGGTCTCCAGCCAGGCGTGCTGGTCGGAGAGCTTGACCACGCGGACGCCGTCGGCCGGGCGCTCCTCGCCGGTGAGGGGGTCGCGGACCAGCTCGGCCTCGGGCAGCCCCAGGTCGTAGGCGATGTCGCGCTTGCCCGCGTTGACGAAGGCCTGGGTGGGGGAGGGGCGGGAGACGACCTGCGTCCACAGCCGGAACGCGGGGCGCAGTCCCCCCTCGGCGGGGATCCGGTTGAAGGGGGTCAGCCGGCCGTACCAGCCGTGGTCGTGGGAGACGTACGCGCCGGAGCGCAGCAGCCTGAGCACCGGGCGGGACAGCTCGGGGATCTCGGCGAAGACGTCGGCGACGGCGTCGAACCAGGCGGAGCCGCCCGCGCTGACGACGATCTCCGCCAGGTCGGGGGAGAAGCGCCCGGCCTTGTCGAACTCGACGGTGAGGGAGGTCAGCCGGCGCAGCCAGGCGTGGACGCGGTCCGGGTCGGCGTCGGGCACCTCGGCCTCGTAGCCGGCGACGCCGACGAGGCGCAGGGCGGAGCTCGCGGCGACGGCGTCGGCGACGGCGCGGCAGTCGTCGTCGGTGCGGGCTCCGGTGCGGGCGCCCTCGCCGGCGCCGAGTTCGACCACGACGTCCACGGTGGCGTCCCGGCCGGCCAGGGCGGCGTCCATGAGCTCGACGCCGCGCACGGAGTCGACGTAGCAGACGAACCGGAAGTCGGGGTCGGCGGCGAGTTCGGCGGCGACCCAGCGCAGGGCTGCGGGGTCGACCAGCTCGTTGGCGAGGAAGATCCGGCCGATGCCGAAGGCGCGGTAGACGCGGACCTGGTGGGGCACGGCGGCGGTGATGCCCCAGGCGCCGTGCTCCAGCTGCCGGCGGAAGAGCTGCGGGGCCATGCAGGTCTTGCCGTGGGGCGCGAAGGCCAGGGCGTGCCGGCTCGCGTAGGTGCCGAGGACGGTGAGGTTGTGTTCCAGCGCCTCCGCGTCGAGGGTCAGCACGGGGGTGGTGAACCCGCCGGTGTACAGGTCGCGGGCCTGGGCCGCGAGCGCGCCGACGGTGAGGCCGGCGGCCTCGGCGTCCGGCGGCAGCCCCTTGAACCGGTGGTCGACCGGTTCGTCGGCGAGGGCCTGGACGGGGTCGCTGGGCATGGACGTGCCTCCCGGGTTCGGCGGCGTTGCGAGGGGTGCAACGGTCGTTGCGTACGGCGCTGCGAGCTGTCTAACATCCCGGGTGACGGTGGGTCAACGTCCCGCCTCGGGCGGCCGGCGGGAGGGACACGGCATGAGTCAGTCGGTGGAGCGGGCGCTGCTGATCCTGCCCGCGCTGGCGCGGGGCCCGGCGGGCCTCGGCGAGGTCGCGGCGGCGCTCGACGTGCACAAGAGCACCGCGCTGCGCCTGCTGCGCACCCTGCACGCGCACGGGTACGTCTACCGGCAGCCCGACGGCCGCTACCGGCTCGGGGCGCGGCTGTTCGCGCTGGCCGCCGAGGCGGTGGAGGGCCTGGACGTACGGGAGATCGCGCATCCGCACCTGGTCGCTCTGAACGCGGCCACCGGACACACCGTCCACCTCGCGGTCCACCAGGACGACGAGGTCCTCTACATCGACAAGGTCGAGAGCCGCTACCCGGTGCGGATGTACTCGCGCATCGGCAAGCCGGTGCCGTTGACGGTGGCCGCCGTCGCGAAACTGCTGCTCGCGGACCTGCCGGAGGCCGAACGCCGCGCGCTCGCCGCCCGCATCGACTACCCCCGCCACACCGCCCGCTCGACGCCCGACGCCGAGGCGTTCCTGCGCGAGCTGGCCCTCGTACGGGAACAGGGCTGGGCCAGTGACCTCGGCGGCCACGAGGAGTTCATCAACTGCGTGGGCGCCCCCGTACGCGGGCCCGACGGACGCGTGGTCGCCGCGCTGTCCGTCTCGGCTCCGAACGTGGTGGTCACCGCCGCCGAACTGCTCGACCTGCTGCCGCTGGTACGACGTACCGCGGACGCCGTCGGACAGGACTACTCGGGTACCCCTTCGGGTACCCCCGCCCCCACAGGAACCCAGGAGCACGCGTGAGCGAGAAGATCGCCGTCACCCCCGACACCCACACCGTCCCGCCCGCGAGGTTCTCGCACGGCGTGCGCAAGGGGAACATCCTCCAGGTCGCCGGCCAGGTCGGCTTCCTGCCGCACGTGGACGGGCAGCCGCCGACGCCCGCCGGGCCGACGCTGCGCGCGCAGACCCTCCAGACGCTGGAGAACGTCCGCTCGGTCCTGGAGGCCGGGGGCGCGGGCTGGGACGACGTCATGATGATCCGCGTCTACCTGACGGACACGGACCACTTCGCCGAGATGAACGAGATCTACAACGCCTACTTCGACGACCAGGGCCTCAAGGAGGCCCCCGCCGCCCGCACCACGGTCTACGTGGGGCTCCCGGCCGGTCTGCTCGTCGAGATCGACGCGCTCGCCGTCCTGGGCTGAGCCCCGCCGGCCGCGTCGGGACCGGCGAGGGGGCGCCCCCCTGGCGGTGGGGCGCCCCGGGTCGTCCTAGGAGCAGTACTGCGCTTCCTTGCCGATCGAGCGGTACATGCAGTCCGCGTTCTCCAGGAGCTGGAGCACGGCCTCCTTGTTGCGGGCCGTCTCGCGGTCGATCACCTCGTCGGGCGGGTAGAAGCCGCCGCCGCCCGAACCGGCCGGGTACATCTCGAAGGTGTAGCCGAAGATCTTCTGGCTGCCCCACAGCCAGTCGTCGATCGTGCCGTCGGTGATGTACAGGTCACTGGACTGCTCGGGGGTGTAGCCGTTGCTCGCCGCCATGCCGGTGCCGACCTTCTTGAAGGCGGCGAGGTCGTCGGCGGTGAGCCCGGGCGCGGTGTCGTTGTAGGTCCAGCCGAAGGGCCACAGGACCAGCTCGCTGTACGTGTGGAAGTCGATCGCGGCCTTGATCTGCTGCTTGCCGCCCACGACGCGGCTGCGCACGAAGTCGGAGACCACCTTCACCTCGGGGGCCGACTCGGCGGCCGGACCGCGGTAGGTCTCGGAGCTCTTGCTGCTGCTGGAGCCGCCGCAGCAGCCCCACTTGTAGTTCCAGTTCCGGTTCTCGTCGGTGCCGACGGCGCTGGAGCCGGAGTTGGGCTGGCGGTTCTTGCGCCAGGAGCGGTAGGAGCCGGTGGCGATGTCGTACTCGCCGCCGTCGGGGTTGAGGTCCGGGATGATCCAGATCTCGCGGTTGTTCACCATGTTCGTGACCCGGGACTCGCTGCCGTACTTCGAGCCCAGCTCCTTGAGCAGGTACAGGGCCATCTCGACGGTGAGGTGCTCACGGGCGTGCTGGTGGGCCGTGAACAGCACCTCGGGCTCGGCCTCGTCCGTCGCCACGTTGTCGCTGATCTTGATCGCGACGAGGTCCCGGCCCTGGTAGGACTTGCCGATCACCCGCTTGCTCATGATCCCGGGGTACTGGGCGATGCGCTGGTCGATCTCCGCGCTCGCCTCGGCGTAGTTGTGGTACCGGGAGTCCGCCGACGGGAAGTCGAACGGGCTCGCCGCGATCCCGCGCTCGGAGCGGTCCGGCGGGCCGGGCAGGGCGGTGAGCCGGTAGCCCATCGCGCGCAGGCTCTTGGCCTGGGCCGGGTCCGCGGTGACCACGACCGAGCGGGCGTCCACCTCGTCGATGGACACGCCCGTGCGCAGCAGGGCGCTGCGCTCCGCCGGCGTGGAGGGGCCCTCGACCTCGTACTGGACGACGGCCTCGTCCTGGGTGGCGGTGGACGGGGTGGGCGGTGGCGCTGCCGTCGCGCTCATGCCGTAGGCGGGTGCGCCGAGCGCGAGCGCCAGCAGGGCCGCCGTGACGGCGGCCCTCCGGCGGGTGTGGAGCCGCATGCGTTCTCCTGGGTGGGGAGTGTGGGGGTAGCCGTGCGGACGCGCACAGCGTGCTCTCGTGGCATGTCCGGGTCAAGAACCCCCGGGGTTCGTCGAACCGATTCAGGCCACCCCCACAGCTACCGCCTACGGGAGCGCGTGGACCTTCGGACCCACCGTGTCGGACCAGGTGCTACCCGCCTTGGCGTCCCAGTTGGTCGACCAGGTCATCGCACCGCGCAGTCCGGGGTACGTCTTCGACGGCTTGAAGGACCCGCAGTTCGTGCCCCGGGCCAGGCAGTCGAGGGCGTTGTTCACGATGGTCGGGGAGACGTAGCCGCTGCCCGCGCCGCTGGGCGAGGCCGGCACCCCGATGCCCACCTGGGACGGGTCGAGGCCGCCCTCCAGCTGGATGCAGGCCAGGGCCGTCAGGAAGTCCACGGAGCCCTGGGAGTAGACCTTGCCGTCGCAGCCGTTCATCGCGCCGCTGTTGTAGTACTGCATGTTGACGACGGTCAGGATGTCCTTGATGTTGAGCGCCGTCTTGAAGTAGCCGCCCTGCGGGGACTGCATGTCGATGGTCTGCGGGGCCATGGTGATGACGAGCGAGGGGCCCGCCTTCGCCGACAGGGCGCGCAGGGCCTGCGTCATGTAGGTCGGGTTGAGGCCGTTCTCCAGGTCGATGTCGATCCCGGTGAACCCGTACTCCTGCATCAGCGCCCAGGCGGAGTTCGCCAGGTTGTTCGCCGAGGCGGAGTCGTTGACGGTGATGGTGCCCTTCTCGCCGCCGATGGAGAGGATGACCGACTTGCCGGCCGCCTTCTTCGCGGCGATGTCGGCCTTGAACTGCGCGACCGTGTAGCCGCCGAGGCCCGCCGAGTCGAGGTTGAAGGCGATGGCGCCGGGCGTTGCCGTGGCGTCGGCGAAGGAGACGGCGATGATGTCGTACTGCGCCGACACGTCGGAGATCTTCTGGACGGTCGCGCCGTTGTTGAAGTTCTGCCAGTAGCCGGTCAGGGCGTGCTTGGGCACCGAGGGGTTCGGGTTCGGGTCGCCCCCGCCGGTCGTGGTGCCGGTCACCGGCGCCGACCGGGGGCCCTCGCCCGCCGCGTTGTACGCGCTCACCTGGAAGGAGTAGGAGGTGGAGGGCGCGAGCCCGGTGATCGCGGCGGTGCTCGTGGACACCGTCCGCACGCGGGCCCCGTCCTGGTAGACGTGGTAGCCGCTCGCGCCGGAGACGGCGTTCCACGAAAGGGTGAGCCCGTTCGCGCTCTGGCCGGAAACGGCGGCTCCCGCGGGGGCGCCGGGCACGCTCGGGCCGGGGTCGGTGCCGCCGCCCCCGTCCGGGCCGAAGACGCTGAACTCGTCGACCGTGTAGGCCGGCTGGCCGTACCAGCCGTGCGTGTAGACGGTGACCTGGGTGGTGTTCGGGCCCGTGCTGAAGGTGGTCGACAGCTTCTGCCAACCCGAACCGGAGCCGGGGGTCCAGGTGGAGACGTCCTGCGTGCCGGTGCCGGTCGCGCCGAGGTACACGTAGCTGCCCTGGACCTGGGTGCTCAGCGTGTACGTCGAATTCGGCTTGACCGTGACGGTCTGACTGCAGCGCGCGTTGTCCGAACCCGCCGGAGTGGCCTTGAGGGCGCCCGCGCCGGCGAAGACCGGGGAGGCGACGACGGCGCCCGAGCCGCCGGCGCAGGACCAGTGGGAGAGGCCGGACTCGAAGCCTCCGTTGCGGGCGACGTTGATGTCGGCGGCCTGCGCGGTGCCCGTGCCGAGGGCGGACAGCCCGCCGGCGGCGAGGGCCGTGGCGCCCAACAGGGCGAGGGAGCGTATGCGGTTCACGTGGTCTCCGTGGGGGGAGGAAGGGAAGGAGTGAACGGGGGTGGTGCGGGTGTACGGACGGGGGGAGTGGGGGTCCCCGGGGTCGGCGGCCGGGCGGAAGTCCCGGCGCAGCCAAGTTGGTCCAGACCAATCCCCGTGTCAAGGGTCTTTGCGATGTGGCTGGAAATGAACGGACGCCCGATCCCTGTTGTCCGGGTTTCCGAGCACCTGTGACTTGTGCTTCCGGCACGGGAATCACCAAGGCCCTGCCCCGCCAGGGGCGTCGCGGATATGGTGCTCGGGCAAGGGGGAAGCGCGTCGATCGTTTGCGGTCGCGCAGTACGTGCGCGTACGTGACGACCGTGTGAACGGGCGCGGGCGTAACGGGTGAACGGGGGGATTCACGTGCCGACCGCCATCGCTGTCACCAGTGCCGACCTGGTGCTGCCGGCCCCTGACCGGCACACGCCCGGAGCCGCGGTCCTGCGCCCGCCCGACGAGGTCGACCTGGAGTCCTCCCTCGCCGAGACCACCGCCCTCCTGGAGCGCCACGGCCACCTCCTGGTCGTCACGCCGCCCTGGCTGCCGCCGGCCGTCGCGCGCCGCCTGTACACCGTGCGGGCCATCCTGGAGACCGATCGGATCGCGTTCCTCGACGTCGATCTCCCGCCGCTGGGCGTCGCCGTGCTGGTGCGTCAGCTGCGCCAGCTGACCGTCTGCGACTTCAGCCCCGGCGTGATCGCCTCCGCCGCCCGCCTGCTGTCCCACTACGTCTACGCGGGCGCCCTGCTGGGTACGGTCGCAAAGCTGGACCGGGTGCCGGTCGGGCTGAAGGCGCACGCCCGGTCCTGGTCGCCGTCCGCGCAGTTCGCCGTGCTCGCCCACCCCGAACCCCACCTGGCCCGCCTCGGGACCGCCCCCGCCCCGGGGGCCGCCGTCCTGCCGCCCGGTCCCGGCTTCGCCACGCACCTCACCTTCGCCCGCGGCCGGCTCTCCTCCGACTGGGTGGCGGCCGAACTCGCCTCCGCCTGGCAGGTGCAGGGGGTCATGGAGAACCCGCTGCCCGTCGACTCGGCCCGCTGGTGGGCGACCGCGAAGCTCGTCGAGTTCGCCGCCGCCATCCCCGACGTCGCCGTGCTCCACCAGCTCGTCGCCTCGGTCCGCCGCGAGGAGTGCCGCTGGTGCGGCCTCGAACTCATCGGCGACCGCTGCGGATTCTGCTCCGCCCCGCTCGCCCCACCGTCCGCCGCCCCCTCGCACGCCGGCGCGCCGCCGGGGACCTCCTCGCCCTCGGGCGCCCCCACCGCGAGCCGACCGCACGCGCGTCCCCGCACCCGATCCAGATCCCGATCATGACCGGCCCGAACGAACGAAGAACGGCGAGGTAGTACGGCCCATGAACTCACGCCAGCGCCGCGGCGTCATCCTGCTCCTGCTGTCGGTCCTGTGCGCCCTCGCGGCCTTCGGCGGCGTCCTCGTGGTCATCGGCGACGTCAACTCCAAGGTCGGGGCCGAGACGGTCGCCTACCGGGTCAAGGGCGACATCGCACCGTACAGCCCGCTCACGGCGGGCCAGTTCGAGCAGGTCACCGTCCCCAAACGGTGGCTGTCCGAGACCGCCGTCACCGACCTCGGGGCCCTCCAGGGGAAGATCGCGCTCACCACCCTGAAGAAGGGCTCCTACCTCCAGAGCGACATGGTCGTCGACAAGCCGCAGCTCCAGGCCGGCGAACAGGAGATCGCCATCATGATCGACGCGGCGACCGGTGTGGCCGGCAAGATCACCTCCGGGGCCAAGGTCAACATCATCGCCACCTTCAAGGGCGCCAAGGAGACCGACCCCGCCCGCTCCGTGATCATCGTCCCGAACGCCCGCGTCCTCGGCGTCGGCAAGCTGACCTCCCTCGACAAGGACGGCAACAAGCAGGGTCCCGCCGAGGTCGTCCCGATCACCTTCGCCCTGAACACCAAGGACACCCAGCGCGTCGCCTACGCCGAGTCCTTCGCCGTGCACGTCCGCCTGGCCCTGGTGGCCCCCGGCACCGATTCCGCGCCCGGCCCGAGCGAGCGCACGTACACCCTCGACGGGGACAGGTGAGGCCCGGATGACCACGCGAATCCTCCCCGCGGCCGCCGACCCGGACGCCGCCCGCGCCATCGTGGCCCTGATCGGCCAGCTCCCCGGCGCCGAACCTGCCGCCCCCGTCGCCGACTCCACCTCCCTCCTCGACACCCTGGCCCGGCTCGCCGCCGAGTCCGTCGACGAGCTGCCCGAGGTGGTCCTCGTCCACGAACGGATCGGCCCGGCCCCCGCCCTCGAACTCGTCCGCGAGGTCGCCCTGCGCTTCCCCGCGGTCGGCGTGGTCCTGCTGTCCTCGGAGACCGGCCCCGCCCTGTTCTCCGCCGCCATGGACTCCGGCGCCCGGGGCCTGGTCGGGCTCCCCCTCGGCTACGAGGAACTCGCCGCCCGCGTCCAGGCCGCCGCCCAGTGGGCCGTCGGCGTACGCCGCCACCTGGGCGGGGGCGAACGCGTCCCCACCGGACCGGGCGGCCGGGTCGTCACCGTCAGCGGCGCCAAGGGCGGCGTCGGCACCACCTTCACGGCCGTGCAGTTCGCGCTGGCGGCGGCCGCCGCCGGACGGCGCACCGCCCTGGTGGACCTCGACCTCCAGGCCGGCGACGTCGGCTCCTACCTCGACGTGCAGTTCCGCCGCTCCATCGCCGACCTCGCCGGCATCCAGGACATCTCCCCCCGCGTCCTCCAGGACGCCGTCTACGACGACCGCACCGGACTCGCCCTGCTGCTTGCCCCGGCCGAGGGCGAGCGCGGCGAGGAGGTCGACGAACGGGCCGCCCGCCAGGTCATCGGCGCCCTGCGGACCCGCTACGAACTCGTCGTCGTCGACTGCGGCACCGTCGTCACCGGCGCCGGCGCCACCGCCGTGGAACTCGCCGACGTCGCCGTCATGGTCACCACCCCCGACGTGGTCGCCGTACGGGCCGCCAAACGCCTGGTCCGGATGTGGGAGCGGCTCCAGGTCCGCAAGGCGGAGGACACCACGATGGTCGTGAACCGCTGGAGCAAGCACACCGAGATCCAACCCGCCCTCATCCAGAAGATCACCCGCACCCGCCCCACCCGCACCCCCGTCCCCGCTGCCTTCAAGGAACTCCAGGCCGTCGTCGACGCCGGCCGGGTGCAGGACCTCGACAACCGCTCCACCGTCAAGCAGGCCCTGTGGACCCTCGCGGGCGAACTCGGCCTGCTCGCCGCCCCCGGCGAGCCGGGCGCCCTCCCCGACCAGGCGGCCCTCGGCCCCGCGGGCCGCTCCGGCGGCACCGCCCTCGCGGTCCGCGCCGCCGGTCCGGTGGCCCGCCTGCGGCGCGGCCGGGAGGGCTGAGGCATGGACGCGGGCGGATCCGTACGCCGGGACCGGAAGCACGCCGGCGACCGCGGCCAGGTGGCCGTCGAGTTCGTCGGCATGGTCCCGCTCATCCTGCTGCTCGTCGCGGCGGTGTGGGAGTGCGTACTGATCGGCTACGCCTTCTCCCTCGTCGGCAACGCCGCCGACGAGGCGGCCCGCGCGGGCGCCGTCATGAACGACGGGGCGTGCGTCGCCGCCGCCGGGGAGCACATCTCCGGGGCCTGGGGCAGGGAGACGGACTGCGGCCGGGCCGGGGACGTCTACAAGGCCACCGTCTCGGTGCAGATCCCCGTGCTCTTCCCCGGCCTGAACTTCGGCCGGATCCACGGCACCGCCGGCGCCGCCATGGAACGGGAGGAGTGAGGCGCAGTGAGGAGCACCGAGGACGTGAGGACACCGACACCGCGCACCCGCTCCGACCGGGGCCAGGTCGCCCTGGAGTACATCGGCTTCGTCCCGATCCTGCTGTTCGTCGCGCTCTGCGGGATCCAGCTCGGCTGGATCGCCTACGTCCACGAACAGGCCGACACCGCCGCCCGGACGGCGGCCCGCGTGGAGGCCCGCACGGGCGGTGGCGGGGCGGCGGCCGGCAGGGCCGCCGTACGCGGCGGCCTCACGGCGACCGTCGTCGTGACCAAGAACGCCGACGCCGTCACCGCGAACGTCTCCATCACCATCAACTCGATCATCCCCGGACTGGACCCCGAGCCGGCCACCGCCACCGCCGTCATGCCCAACGACGACCCCGGCACCCTCACCGACCCCGACACCGACCCCGACACCCTCGTGAACAGCGCCGGCGCCGACGACCCGAAGGGATCCCGACCATGAGCCTGCGTTCCCGGGTCACCACCCCCGAAGACCGGAGCGGCCCCCGCGAGGACGGCCACCTGGTCTCCTCCTACCGGGCCAAGCTGCTGGAGGAGATCGACCTCGCCGAGATGTCCGCGCTCGCGCCCGCCGAGCGCCGCGCCCGCCTCGAACGCGTCCTCGGGCACATCATCAGCCGCGAGGGCCCCGTCCTGTCCACCGTCGAACGCGACCGGCTCATCCGCCGGGTCGTCGACGAGGCCCTCGGACTCGGCGTCCTGGAACCGCTCCTCGAAGACGCCTCCATCTCCGAGATCATGGTCAACGGCCCCGACCAGATCTTCGTCGAACGCGCCGGCCGGGTCGAACAGCTCCCGCTGCGCTTCGCCTCGCACGAACAGCTCATGCAGACCATCGAGCGCATCGTCTCCACCGTCAACCGGCGCGTGGACGAGGCCAACCCCATGGTCGACGCCCGCCTGCCCAGCGGCGAACGCGTCAACGTCATCATCCCGCCGCTCTCCCTCACCGGCGCCACCCTCACCATCCGTCGCTTCCCGCGCGCCTTCACCCTGCCCGAGATGATCACGCTGGGCTCCCTCGACGAGCAGATGCTCCTGCTGCTGTCCGCGCTGGTCCAGGCGAAGCTGAACGTGATCGTCTCCGGGGCCACCGGCACCGGAAAGACCACCCTCCTCAACGCCCTCTCCGGACTGATCCCGGAAGGCGAACGCATCATCACCATCGAGGACTCCGCCGAACTCCAGCTCCAGCAGGCGCACGTCATCCGCCTCGAATCCCGCCCCGCCAACGTCGAGGGCAACGGCCAGATCACCATCCGCGACCTCGTACGCAACAGCCTGCGCATGCGCCCCGACCGCATCATCGTCGGCGAGGTCCGCGGCGGCGAGACCCTCGACATGCTCCAGGCCATGTCCACCGGCCACGACGGCTCCCTGGCCACCGTCCACGCCAACAGCTCCGCCGAGGCCCTCACCCGCCTCCAGACCCTCGCCTCCATGTCGGAGATCGAGATCCCCTTCGAGGCCCTCCAGGACCAGATCAACAGCGCGGTCGACGTCATCGTCCAACTGACCCGCTTCGGCGACGGCTCGCGCCGCATCACCGAGATCTCCCTCCTCGAATCCCACGGCCGAGAAACCTTCCGGACCACCACCGTCTGCCGGTTCCTCGCCCAACCCATGGGCCACGACGGCCGGGTGCACGGCCACTTCGTCCACCACCCGCTGCCGCGCCGCACCGCCGAACGCCTCTACCTGCACAACCAGCCCGTCCCCCAGGCCTTCGGCGTGGCCCCGCCCGACGGCTTCCACGACCCGCTCACCTCACGGACCGTCCTGTGACCAACCTCGTCCTCCTCACCCTCGGCGCCACCCTGCTGGCGGGCCTGTTCGTCACCCTCGGCGTGCACGCGTACGCCGCCGGCCTCGAACGCCGCGCCGCCCTCATCGAACGCCTCTCCGCGGAGGGGACCCCCGAGCCCACCGGCCGCCGGCGCCGCTTCCAGGGCGTCGACCGGCGACTGCGCGGCACCCGGCCCGGCCGCCGCCTCGAACGGAAGCTGGCCACCACCGGCCTGGACCTCACCCCGGGCGAGTTCTTCGTCTACATGCTGGCCGCCATCGCGGGCGTCTGGCTCGTCTGCGCCTCCCTGCTGGCCCCCTTCTTCGGGCCCGTCGCCGGACTGATCGGCGTCTGGGCCGCGAACGCCTTCCTCAACTGGCAGCGGGCCCGGCGCACGGAGCGCTTCATCAACCAGCTCCCCGAACTGGCCCGCATCCTCGCCAACGCCACCCAGGCCGGGCTGGCCCTGCGCACCGCCATCGCGATGGCCGCCGAGGAACTGGAGGCGCCGGCCGGCGAGGAACTGTCCCGGGTCGCCGACCGGATCGCCGTCGGCCACTCCATCGAGGAGGCCCTCGGGGAGATCGTCGAACGGCTCCCCTCGCGCGAGCTCGTCGTCCTCGTCTCCACCCTCGTCCTGTCCGCCCGCGCCGGCGGCGCCATCGTCGGCAGCCTGCGGAACCTGACCGTCACCCTGGAACAGCGCAAGGAGACCCGCAGGGAGATCCGCACGCAGCTCTCCCAGGTCACGGTGACCGCGTACCTCGTGCCCGCCATCGGCCTCGGCTCGCTGCTGCTGGTCAACACGATGATGCCCGGAGCCCTCGACCGGATGACCGGCGCCTTCGTCGGACAGCTCGCGGTGATCGTCTCGCTCGGCCTCTTCGCGCTGGGCTTCGTCCTCATCCGCCGGCTCTCGAAGATCGACGTGTGAGGGGGCACCGGTGACCGCGCACGTACCCCTGCTCCTGGCCCTGACCTGCGCCCTGTCCGTCTTCGGCATCCTGCACGGCATCCGCCTCTACCGGGCCGACGTCAAACTCCCCACCGACCTCGCCCTCGCCCTGGAGGTCGGCGCCACCCGCACCACGGCCGTCGGCTCCGTCATCGACCGCCTCGGCATCCGCTGGGCGCCGCTCGTCCTGCGCCTGATGGGCCCCAGGCAGGTCGCGCGCAAGCGCCGCCAGATCGACATGGCGGGCAACCCCGCCGGCCTGACCATCGACCGGTACGCGGCACGCCGCGCCGTGTACGGCTTCCTGGGCGGCTTCGGCGCGCTGGCCATGCTGATGAACGGCCGCCTGGTACCCGCCCTCCTCATGATCGCCTTCGGGCTGTTCTGGATCGAGTTCGGCCTGTGGTCCGCGATCCGGGTCCGCCGCGACCACATCGAGCGGATACTGCCCGACTTCCTCGACGTGCTCGCCGTCGTCGTCAGCGCCGGACTCGGCTTCCGCCAGGCGCTGGAGAGGGTCGCCGACAAGTACGACGGCCCCTGGTCGGACGAGATCCGGATCACCCTCCAGCAGATGGACATGGGCGTCAGCCGCCGCCAGGCCTTCGACGACCTGCGCCGCCGCAACGACTCCGAGCAGGTCGCCCAGTTCGTCACCGCCCTCCAGCAGGGCGAGGAACTCGGCTCCCCGATCGTCGACACCCTCATCGCCATCGCCGAGGACATGCGGCGCACCGACGCCCAGAACGCCCGCCGCCGGGCCGCCCGGGCCGTCCCGAAGGCCACCTTCGCGGTGACGATGTTCATGCTGCCGGGCACCCTGATCCTCCTCGTGTGTGGCTTCGTCTACGGGGCGGACGTCGACTTCGGCGCCCTGCTCGGGGGCGGGTGATGGCCATCCGCGTCCTGATCGCGGACGACGACCCCGTCGTCCGGGCGGGCCTGGCCGCCCTCCTGTGCGAAGCCGGCGGCTTCGACGTCGCCGCCCGGGCGGCCGACGGCCACGAGGCCCTGACCCTGACGCGCCGCCACGCCCCGGACGTGATCCTGCTGGACGTCCGCATGCCCGGCGTCGACGGCATCTCCGCCCTCCCGCACCTGGTCACCCTGGCCCCCGTCCTGATGCTGACCCACAGCCGCGACGCCGGCACCGTACGGGAGGCCCTGCTCCTGGGCGCGGGCGGCTACCTCGTCCACGGCGAGTTCACCGCCGAGGACCTGATCCGGGCCGTCCGCGACGTCCGCGAGGGCCGCGCCCACTTCACGACGACGGCGGCGACGGCCCTCCTCGCGGACCTCCGGGCCTCTTCGCAGCCGCAACGAGCTGTGGCATCCTCGACGGAGCGGATGCACAACTCGGTGACGTACGGGCTGAGTTCGCGGGAAGCGGAGATCATGGACCTGATCGCGTCCGGCATGAGCAACCAGCAGATCGCCGGAGCCTGCTTCATCAGCGAGAAGACGGTCAAGAACCACATCAACCGCATCTTCGCGAAGCTCCGCAGCACCACCCGCAGCGAGGCGATAGCCCGCTGGCTGGGAACCGCCCGTCCGGGAGTGACCGGCCATGGCTGACCGCCGCGCACAGTGGGTCCGCATTTGGGCCCCGGGACCCTTGGTGACGACCCGTAACCCAACGTACCGTCCGCAAATCGACAGCGGCCCCGGCCCGGGAGGAACCCCCGATGTTGCAGAACACCCTGGCAAGGATCCGAAACCGCTACACGGTCAGGCCCGCGAAAGACCGCGGCCAGACGGCGTTCGAATACCTGGGGATCATCCTGGTGGTCGTGGTGATCATCGGCGCGATCATCGGTACGGGCATCGGACAGGCCATCACCACCAAGATCACAGGGGCGGTCGCCAGTATCACTGCCGGAAAGTGAGCCGGCGGCGACCGGGCGGAGACCGGGGGCAGGCCTTCCCGATCTACATCGTGGTGGTGGTCGGCCTGCTCTTCGCCGCTTTGGCCTTCTTCGTCGTGGGCCAGGCGAGCGTCACCCGCAGCAACGCGCAGGGCGCCGCCGACGCCGCCGCCTTGGCGGCCGCCGGTGAAGCCAGGGACAACGCCTTCCTGGGGCTCGACCTGCTCAGCCTCGGCCCCGGTGACTGGGGAAGGCTGGTAGGCGGCGACCTGCTCACCGGCCGGGGGGCATGCGCGAAGGCGGACGAGTTCGCCGCCCTGAACGACGCCACCGCGGTCTGCGAAGCGGCCATCCCCGTCGTCACCGTCCGGGTGACGACCAACGGCACCGTCGGGCGATCGGTGGTGCCTGGCACGGAGGGAACGCACGGCGAGGCGACCGCCAAGGCGCGCATCAAGCCGCGGTGTTCTTTGAGTTCGGTCCCGGCTCCGGCACCTTCCACCCAGCCGTCGGAGCCGACGCCCGGTCCGACCCCCAGTCCGAGCCCCTCCCCGGGGGCCGGAGGTGTCAGGTTCCTGTGCGACGGGAAGCCGCTCACTTTGGATCCGGCGAATCCGGGTCCACTGACCAAGGTGGCGAGGGCGCTCTTCACCGTTCGACTGGTCGACTGACACGTACGCGAGAGAAGGAAGCTGCATAGATGAGCACTCGGCACTCGGCGAAGATCCGTGGGGGAGCGGCCGCCGCCGTTGCGGCCGTTCTCGCGATCACGGTGGCGGGTTGCGGAGAAGGGGGCGACGACAAGCCCAAGGCGGGGCAGCAGCCCTCGGCGAAGCCCCAGGGGGAAGCCCCCCAGTCGCAGGTGCCCAGCGGTAGCCCCAAGCCCACGCCAACGGAGGTGCTCGCCACAGTCAACGGGGAGGGCGGAATGACCTTGACCGTCAACAGGGCGGCCCGCGACGCGGGGGGATTCCTCACCGTTGAAGGTCAGTTGAAGAACACCGGTTCCACCCCCTACGTCAACACGGCTCCTTGGCGTGGAAACGAACTCAACGCCAGCGGTGTATCGGTCGCGGGTGTCACCCTGGTCGACAAGGCCGGCAAGAAGCGCTACTACGTGCTCCGTGACACGGACGGCAGGTGCCTGTGCACCACCGGCCTCGCCATTATCGAAGCCGGACAGTCGGTGCCGTTCTTCGCTCAGTTCCCGGCGCCGCCGGCCACCACGACGGAGGTCGAGATGAGCCTCCCCACCTTCAACACGGCCACCATCAAGGTCTCCGGGTGACCCCATGACAAAACGCCACCGCACAGCCGCCACGACCGCCGTCGCCGGGCTCGTCATCGCCGGCGCCCACATGATCGGTGCGACCGGAGCGTACGCCGACGAGGTGCAGCCCTCCGTGCCCCCCGGGACCGAGCCGTCCGCCGCGGCGCCCGTGGCCATCGACTCCAACGCGCCCGGCCTCAAGATCCCCCAGGGCGGGACCCTCGCGCCCATCAAGGTGCTCGACATCGCCGAGGTCGTCGAGGACCTCGGCGGTGAGCAGCGGCGGCAGGAGACGAACCAGACCGTCATGATGGCGTTGCAGTCCGAGGTGCTGTTCCCCGAGAACAGCGCGGTGTTCAACGCCCAGGCGTCCGCCCGGATACAGGCCATCGCCAACGAGATCAACACCCAGAAGGCCACCCGCGTCCGCGTCTTCGGCTTCACCGACGACCAGGGCAGCTACGAGCACGGCAAGGAGCTGTCCAAGCAGCGCGCCGACGCCGTGCAGGCGGAGTTGGCCAAGACCGTGACCAACCCCGGCGTCACCTACGACGTCCGCGGCTACAGCGAGGACTACCCGATCGCCGACAACGGCACCGAGGAAGGCCGCAAGAAGAACCGCCGGGTCGAGATCACCTTCCCCCGGGGAGCCTCCTAGCCGCTCTGTTGCGGGGAGGCCTCGGCGCCCCCGCCGTCGAGCGCCGGTTCCGACAGGAGGCGGTGCGCGGCACGGGCGGCGTGGCGGGCCGGTTCGGGGCCGGGGTCGAGGGCGGCGACCGCCGTGGCGCCCTCGACGAGGATCAGCAACTGGTCGGCGAGCACCGGGTCGCCCGGGGCCAGGTCGCCGAGCAGGGACCGCAGCTCCGCCTTGTGGCGGCGCACGACGTCCAGCACCCCGGCGGGGCCCGCGCCGAGTTCCCCGTGGGCGTTGAGGAAGGCGCAGCCGCGGAAGCCCGGTTCCCCGAACCAGTCCTCCAGCCAGGCGAAGAGCGCCGCCACCGGGTCCGGGGCGCCCGTCACGGCCTGCCGCAGGCTCCGGATCCAGCGCCGGTCGCGCCGCTCCAGGTAGGCGGTGACCAGCGCTTCCTTCGACGGGTAGAGCCGGTAGAGCCGCTTGAGCGCGACCCCGGACTCCGCTCGGACGCGGTCCATGCCGACGGCCTGCACGCCCTCGGCGTAGAACAGGGCCTCGGCCGCGTCCAGCAGGCGGGTCCGGGTCTGTTCGTCGTCGGTGGGGGGAGCCGTGCGGGGGGTCATGGGGGAAGGGTAGTCCAGATCCCTTGCGGGGAGAACGGTCGTTCTCTAGGGTGTGGGGAGAACGATCGTTCTCCTCGCACCCCCCGAGTCGAGCCGTAGCGAAAGGCCGCCCTCATGAGCTCCGAGTCCGCCGTACGTCCGCCCCTGCCCCCCTTCACCGAGGAGTCCGCCCGCGCCAAGGTCCAGGCCGCCGAGGACGCCTGGAACAGTCGCGACCCCGAGCGCGTCGCCCTCGCCTACACGGAGGACTCCGTCTGGCGCAATCGCGACCGCTTCCTCACCGGCCGTGACGAGATCCGCGCCTTCCTCGCCGACAAGTGGGAGCGCGAGCTCGACTACCGCCTGCGCAAGGAGCTGTGGGCCTACACCGGAAACCGCATCTCCGTCCGCTTCGAGTACGAGTGGCACGACGCGGTCGGCCGGTGGTTCCGCAGCCACGGCAACGAGCAGTGGGAGTTCGACGCCGACGGCCTGATGCGCCGTCGCGAGGCGAGCGTCAACGACGTCCCCATCGCCCCCGAGGACCGCCGCCTCGCCTAGTGGCAGCTCGGCAGCTCGGGCTGCCTCGTCCGCTCAGGCCGCGTCGTCCGCGCCGTGCGCCCGCGTGATGAGGTCCGTCGCGACCTCCAGGGCCGCGAGCCGGGTCTCCTCCGGATCGCCCTCCACGTGCTGGAGGAACATCATCCCCGCGTGCAGGGTGAACAGGGCGCTCACGCAGCGCACCTGGTCGGTCAGCGGGCCCTCCTCCGTGCGCAGGAGTTCCACCAGCGTGAAGAGCCGCTTCTTGACCGTCTCGCCGATGCTCAGCTCCCGCATCGTCGCCTGGTTCTCCTGCATGAAGCGGTACAGCGGGGCGCCCGAGGCCATCGCCTCGCTGTAGCGGCGCAGCACCTCGCGCTTGGTCTCCAGGGTCCGGGGCTGTTCCCCCGCCCATTCGATCAGCTCGTCGATCGGCCGGGTGAGGTCCTCGAAGACGCTGATGATGATGTCTTCCTTGGTCTTGAAGTGGTAGTACAGCGCCGCCTTCGTGACCTCCAGCCGCTCCGCGATCTCCCGGAGCGAGGTCTTCTCGTACCCCTGCTCCGCGAAGAGCTCCAGCGCGACGTCCTGAATGCGCTGGCGCGTGTTTCCGCGCCTGCCCTGCGGAACCGCGCCGCCGGAGCTGCTGGACATGACTCTCCCCATGCTTGCTTACTTGACGCCCGGCTAGTGCCGGGTCTACCTTCCCCAGTGTAGTGAACTAGCCGGGCGACAAGTAAGTTCCCGGCCGGGCGAGGAAGCGCTGGTGCCAGGGGAGTGGAAATGACCGAGACAGTCAAGCCGACGGCGAAGTCCGGGGAGGTGAAGCCGCGCAGCGTCCGCGTCGTCCTCATGGCCCTGATGATCGCGATGCTGCTGGCCATGCTCGACAACATGATCATCGGTACCGCCATGCCGACGATCGTCGGCGAGCTCGGTGGTCTCGAACACCTCTCGTGGGTGGTGACCGCCTACACCCTCGCCACCGCCGCCTCCACGCCCATCTGGGGCAAGATCGGCGACCTGTACGGGCGCAAGGGCTCCTTCCTCACCTCGATCGTCATCTTCCTGATCGGCTCCGCCCTCAGCGGCATGGCCCAGGACATGGGTCAGCTCATCGGCTTCCGCGCCATCCAGGGCCTCGGCGCCGGCGGCCTGATGGTCGGCGTCATGGCGATCATCGGCGACCTGATCCCGCCCCGCGAACGCGGCAAGTACCAGGGCATGATGGCCGGCGTGATGGCCCTCGCCATGATCGGCGGCCCGCTCGTCGGCGGCACCATCACCGACCACATGGGCTGGCGCTGGTCCTTCTACATCAACCTCCCGCTCGGCGCCGTCGCGCTCGCCATGGTCACCGCGGTCCTGCACCTGCCCAAGAAGGCGGACGGAGTCCGACCGAAGATCGACTACATCGGCGCGGCGCTGCTGACGATCGCGATCACCTCCACCGTCCTCCTCACCACCTGGGGCGGCACCGAGTACGCCTGGGGCTCCGCCCAGATCATCGGCCTGATCGTCGTCGGCGTGCTCTCCACCGCGGCCTTCCTCTACGCCGAGACCAAGGCGGCCGAGCCGGTCATGCCGCTGCACATCTTCCGCAGCCGCAACTTCACCCTGATGTCCGTGATCGGCTTCCTCGTCGGCTTCGCGATGTTCGGCGGCGTGCTCTACCTCCCGCTGTTCCAGCAGTCGGTGCAGGGCGCCTCGGCCACCAACTCGGGCCTGCTGCTCCTGCCGATGCTGCTCTCGATGATGCTCGTCTCGCTCGTCGCGGGCCGGATCACCACCAACAGCGGCAAGTACAAGATGTTCCCGATCATCGGCGGCGCGCTCATGGTCGTCGGCATGTTCCTGCTCGCGACCATGGACACCGGCACCTCGCGCCTGGTCTCGGGCGTCTACATGGCCGTCCTCGGCGCCGGTCTGGGCTTCCTGATGCAGATCACCATGCTGGTCGCGCAGAACAGCGTCGAGATGAAGGACATGGGGGTCGCCTCCTCCTCCGCCACCCTCTTCCGCACCCTCGGCGGATCCTTCGGCGTGGCCCTCATGGGCTCGCTGTTCACCGGGCGGGTCACGGACACCATGTCCGAGCGGCTCGGCCCGCAGGCCGCGAACGCCGCCGGCGCCGCCCAGCTCGACGCGGCGAGCCTGGCCAAGCTGCCCGAGCAGGTCCGTGACGCCTACCAGCACGCGGTGGCCGCCGGCACCCACTCCGCCTTCCTGCTCGGAGCGGCCATCGCCGTACTGGGCTTCCTGGCGGCCTGGTTCGTCAAGGAGGTCCCGCTGCGGGGCGCCGGCCCGGCCGCGCAGGCCGCGGGCGAACAGGCCAAGGGGGCCGCGGCCCCGCAGGACACCTTCGCGCACTGAGCCGCACCGAGCCGCACCGAGCCGCATCACGAAGGCGGGTGCCGCCCCGGGTCCTCCCGGGGCGGCACCCGCCTTCGTCGTGCGGCCGTGTGACGGAAGCGGTCGGAAGTGTCATTCGGGGCCATGAAGGACCAAAGTCCTTATTACCTGTAATTTATGGGGCAATTGAGCGGAACCCCTCACCAATCCAAGGCGTCATGACCCACAAGACCCTTTCAAGGGCGGATGGGGAGTGGACACATGACGCGTACGCAGAAGCACGGAGGCCTCCGGTCCCGGATCGCCGTGGGAGCCTCGGCCGTCGCCGTCGCCGCGACCATATGGGGAGTCACCGCCCTGGTCACGACCGACGGCGACGCCGGGCGGCCCGCCGGAAGCCAGTCCCGTACGGACGACGGCCCGGCCGGCTCCGGCCCCTCGGCGGGTTCCTCGGCGGGCTCCCCCTCCGGCATACCCGAGACCATCGCCCACCTCTCCGAGGCGGGCGGCGACGCCGTCAACATCACCATCGACGACGGCCCCGACCCCCGCTGGACCCCGCAGGTGTTGGACGCCCTGGCCCGGCACGGAGCCAAGGCCACCTTCTGCATGATCGGCCCCCAGGCCAAGGCCCACCCCGACCTGGTCAAGCGGGTCGTCGCCGCCGGCCACCGGCTCTGCGACCACTCCATGACCCACGACACGGGCATGGACAAGAAGCCCGTCGCCTACCAGCGGGCACAGATCCTCGACGCGAAGAAGCTCATCGAGGAAGCGGCCGGCGGCGGCGCGAAGGTCGAGTACTACCGCGCCCCCGGCGGGGCCTTCACCCCCGACAGCCGCCGCATCGCCGCCGCGGCCGGGATGCGCCCGCTCGGCTGGAACGTCGACACCAAGGACTTCGCCAAGCCCGGAGCCGCCGCCATCGTCGACACCGTCAAGCGCGAGATCGGCAACGGCCCCACCCTGCTCTTCCACGACGGGGGCGGCGACCGCCGGCAGACCGTCATCGCCCTCGACCAGGTCCTGACCTGGCTGAAGGAACAGGGCCGCCCGACCGGCTTCCCGATCCGTACGGCGCCCGAGTCCCCCTGAGGACCGCCGGACCCTGACACGCCGTCCGGCTGCGAACGGGTGACGGTCGACCCCCCGGACCCGCCCGGGGTGTTCCCTGGTCGCGCACGCAGCACCGTACGCGCCACCCCACCCGTCCCACGCGCGACCAGGAGACCCCGTGATCCAGCCGGACCAGCTCACCGACCCGACCGTCCGCGCCTTCGTCCACGCCGTCAACGCCGGCGACCGCGCGGCCTTCACGGCGCTCCTGACCCCCGGCGCGACCATGTCCGACGACGGCTCCGACCGGGACGTCGCCGACTGGACCGAACGCGAGATCTTCTCCTGCAACGGCCACATGGCCGTCGCCTCCGAGTCCGACGGCGGGCGCGCCCTGGTCGTCGACTACCGCAACGACACCTGGGGCGAGATGCGCACCGCCTGGCGGTTCCAGGTCACCGGCGACGGCCACGTCAGCCGCTTCGAGACCGGCCAGGCCTGAGCCCCGCCGGCCCCGTCCCCGCCGGCCCCGTCCTCACAGACCGCGCGCGACCTTCAGCACCGCCGCCGTCAGCCGCTCGTTCTCCGGGGCCATCCCGCCCGGGAAGGCGAAGCGGCGGCGCGTGTACCCGTACGCGATCCCCGTGACCGGGTCGGCGAAGCCCTGGCCGCCCGAAGCGCCCTGGTGCCCGAAGGCCTCCGGACCCACGGCGGGCTGCCGCTCGAAGCCCAGCCCGAAGTGGTCCGGGGTCGCCGTGACCACGTCTACGTCCGGAGTGTGCGGACGGGCCACCTCGGCCACCGCGTCCGGCTTCAGCAGCGGACCCCGGTCGTCCAGGCCGGCGGCCGCCGCGAACAGGGCGGCCACGCCGCGCGCCGAGCCGACGCCGCCCGCCGAGGCCGGACCGAGGGCCAGCGTCTTCGGGTGGTTGGCGTAGGCCACCATGTCCATCGGCGGCTCCCGGTGCGCGTTGAAGGCCACCTTCATCAGTTCGGGCATCGGCCCGCCGGCGACGAGCTCCGCGATCTGCTCCGGCGTCGGCAGCATCTCCAGGACCGGCTTCCAACGGCCCTCCTGCTCCGCCGGCAGCCCCAGGTACAGGTCCAGCCCGTACGGGGCCCGCACGCGCTCCTCGTACAGCTCCTGGACGGTGCGGCCCGTCACCCGGCGCACCACCTCGCCCGTCAGGGCGCCGATCACGAAGGCGTGGTAGCCGTACGCCGTCCCGGGCTCCCAGTAGGGCTCCGCGCCGGCCAGCCGCTCCGCGATCAGGGCGTCGTCGGCGACCTCCTCGTACGAGAGGCCCTCGGGGGTGTTGATCAGCCCCGAGCCGTGCGCGACGAGCTGCCGCACCGTCAGCCGCTCCTTGCCGTGGCCGGTGAACTCCGGCCAGTACGAGGACACCGGTCGGTCCAGGTCCAGTACGCCGTCCTGCGCGAGGAGGGCGACCACCAGGTGCGCGGCGGCCTTCGTGATCGAGAAGACCCCGGTCAGGGTGTCCGCCCCGGTGTCCTCGCCGGCCCACAGGTCCACCACGGTCCGCCCGTGGTGACTTACCGCCAGCTGCGCCTCCGGCGCGTGCGGTTCGGCGGCGACGAAGGCCTCGAACTCCTCCCGGACGCTCTCCCAGCCCGCCGCCACCGTGCCGTTCACGGTCACGCTCATGTTCGTCCCCCGCTGCTTCGTATCGGTCGTTCGTGTCGTGCGAGGCGAGACAACCAGAGGCCCAGGGCCGGTGTTCCCGCCCTGGTGGGGAATGTGTCACCTCCGCCCCGCGGCGCCCTCCCGTACGGGTGAACGCGCGCACGGCCTCGTTCCGGCCCGCCGGAGCGGGGCGTTGGTACGGGCATGAACCGCACCCGCACCGCCGCCCTCGCCCTCGCCGCCGCCGTCGCGGCCCTCGTCCCCGCCCTCGGTCAGGCCCCGGCCGGCGCCGCCGAGGCGGCGAAGTACCTCCAGGACCCGGCCGGGGACGGCAAGAAGATGAAGTCGATGTGGACGAAGGACGACATGCACAAGGTGGAGGGCCAGTTCCGGTTCTACCCCGGCGTGCAGTACAAGACCGTCACCCGTCCGGGGCCCGACGGCGCGCGGGAATGGGAACGCCAGGTCGGCGACCCGAAGACGCTGGCCTGGCTGCCCTCGTACGAGTTCGCCTGGGCGGTGTCCGACTCCGCGCTGGTCAAGAGGGCCGTCACCACCAAGGAGGGCAAGCACCCGATCGTCGTCCACGCCGTGCTGCGCGACGCGAAGCGCGCCAAGGCGGGCGAGGTCACCCGGGAGCTGAAGGACCGTCCGGCGACGGGCAAGGAGAAGGTGGCCGGAGACCGGCGGATCGCCTGCGACACCGGTGTGTACACGGTGGAGTGGTCGGTCACGCGCACCGGCTACGGGACGCTCACGGGCACCCTGAACTGGGATTCCAGCTGCGAGCAGTACCGGACGGCGTTCGCCGCGAACCACGGCGGGATCTAGCCGCCGAGGAGGGGAGGGGGGAGGAGCGAGGAAGGCCTGTCGCCCCGTGCACCTTGTGGGTGCCCGGCGGGCGACTGGGCCACGGCCTTGGATCAAGTGCCGTCCCCGTCATTCTGCCGCACGGGATGGGGTGCGACAGGGGTCGAAGGTCCTGTGTCGTACGGGACTTCGGGGGGTGTGCCGCGTTCAGTTCCGCGGAGCCGCCGCGGAGGCCTTGGCCTTCGCGGCGATGTCCTCCAGGACCGCCTTGGGGTTGCCGTTCGGTTCGACGGCGCGGCCGATGTTGCGCTTGAGGTTGTCGCTGACCTTCACCCACGACGGGTCGTTCACCGGGTACAGCTGCGCGCCGCGCAGGGCGGTCAGGAAGTCCGTGTCGATGGCGTCGAGGCCGCCGCCCGCCGGGGTGCGGGACGCGGTGACCGTCGAGGGCAGCAGATGGTAGCGGCCCGCGAAGTCCGACAGGTTCTTGTCCTGGTAGACGAAGTCCAGGAACTTGCCGATCTCCTCCTTCTTGCCGTTCTGCTTGAACGCCATCATCCAGTCGGCCACGCCGACGGTCGGCGGGGTCTCGCCCACGCCGAGGGCGTCCGAGACCGGCATCGACACGGCCTTCAGGCTGATGCCCTTGGCCCGGGCCTCGTGGGAGAGGGAGGGGTAGCCGTTGACCATGCCGACCTCGCCGCGCAGGAAGGCAGCGAAGGCGTCGGCGCGGTTGAGCTGGGACGGCGGGGTCGGTCCGGTCAGGCCGGGGCCGACCAGCTTCTCCTTGAGCCAGTTGAAGGTGTAGACGTTCTGTTCCGAGGCCAGGGCGTAGTTGCCGCTGCTGTCGGCGTAACCGCCGCCGTTGCTCAGCTCCCAGATCAGCGCCTCCGCGTGCGCCTCCTCCGGCCCCAGCGGCAGCGCGTACGGGTACTTCACGCCCTTGCCCTTGAGGGCCTTGGCGGCGGCCTCCAGGGCGGACCAGGTCTTCGGGGCCTCGGTGATGCCGGCCTGCCGGAAGAGGGTCTCGTTGTAGAACAGCAGGCGGCTGCTCGCCACGAAGGGCAGGCCGTAGAGGGTGTTGCCGACCGAACCGGCCTCGGCGAGCGGCGGCAGGAAGTTCGCCTCGGCGGAGATCGAGAGGAGTTCTTCCGCGGAATAGAGCTTTCCCTGCGCGGCGAAGTCGGAGTAGGAGCCCATCAGGGCCATGTCCGGCGCCTTGCCGTCCTGGACCATGCGGCTGACCTCGCGGTCGATGTCGGCCCACGGCAGGAGTTTGACCTCCACCTTGATACCGGGATGGGCGGAGGTGAAATCGTCCGTCACCTTGTCCCAGAAAGCCTTCGAGCTGTTGCCCGCGTTGTCGCCGTATTCGGCGGCGATCAGGCGCAGGGTGTCGCCGCCGCCTCCCGCCTCCGAACTTCCGCAGGCAGACAGCGGTATCAGCAGGCCGAAAGCGGCCACGGCGGCCGTACTGCCGAATATTTTCCGTCGCACGGGTGGGTACCCCTGATTTTCTTTTGAGCCCGTTATTACTTATGAGTTACTCCGGGCTGGGGTGTCCCTCCGTGGCCCGTTGGCCGGAATTCTCTCCTGGCCCCCGGGTGGTTGGTTCCATTGGGTCGGCACTTGTGTTCAATGCTCCAAGTGCGGGATTTCCCCATGGTGTTTTCCGATATGCGTCGGCTCTTTTGGACGCGCGTAGAGGCGGCAGAAGTCCACAGAAACGCCGAAAAGCCCGATTCCGGGTCGGAAGCGGGTTGTGGTCAGGCGGAGGGCGTCGGCGGCGGGTGGCGGGCGGCCGGCGTCGGGCGGTGGAGTCAGTCGGCGAAGTCGCCGGCGTACGGGTCCGGCTCGCCCGTCTCGGGATTGCGGCCCTCCTGCCAGCGCCGCTGGGCCTTGCGCCAGTGGACGAAGCCGATGTGCCCGGCGTCCCAGAAGGTGATCCCGACGGGGCTCACGTCGAACTCGTCCGAGCACAGCCGCAGCAGGAACTCGGCCATGCCGTACGGGTACACGGCGAAGGCGTCGGCCGTGTGCCGCCCCACGACCAGGACCGGCCACCGGTCCGGGTCCGGACCGTCGGTCAGCCAGCACAGGATGTCCGAGCCGCCCGTGACCCCCCAGGCGAGGATCGACTCCGGATCCACGTCGAAGGCGGCCCGGCCGCCCTGGTCCGCCCAGATCTGGCGGGCGTTCGCGGTCTCCTCGGCCATCTCGGCCGGGTCCCACTGGAGTCCGGGCTTGGGCAGCGGCAGCAGGATGGAGGCCTCGCCGTTGATGGAGCCCGCTCCGAAGCGGCCCATGAAGGCGACGTAGTCGGCCGGGAAACGGGTCCCCCAGGCGGCCTCGGCGGCCTGCCAGTCGATGTCCTCGTCGGCCCCGTGGGTCGCCGGCATGATCTGCTCCAGCGCACCGATCCGCGCGTTCTCCGTCATGCCGCTCCCCTGAGACCCCAGCTCAACCGCCCCAACCTACCGCCCGTCGGCGTCGCCGGCCGGCCCCGGTCGAGCCGCCCTCGGGTCCTCGCCCGGCCCCGTCGCCACGCGCACCCGACAGCCCGGGCGCAGCCCCCAGCCGGCCATCGCCCCCGCGTCGGCCTCCAGTACGTGCAGGGAGCGCGGCCGGGGCAGCCCGAGCCGGCCCGGCCGCATGGTGACCACGGCCAACACCCGCAGCCGCCGGTCCAGATAGGCCACGTCGACGGCGAAGCGCATCCCGAAGGTGTGCACGCTCGCCGCCGGGGTCAACAGCAGCGCCCCCTCGACCCCGTCGCGCCCGAGCAGGCCGCGCGTCCGGGCCCGGTACGAGGCCGCCACCTCCAGCGGCACCTCGACCCACGGACCCCCCTCGGCGACCTCGACCCCGAGCGTGCCCCCACCGTCCCGCCAGCGCCCCATGGCGGCAGCGTAGGCCCTGACGGGGCTGTCCCGCGGATCACGACGGGGCTACCTTCGGCGGGTGCGGGTATTCGTGATCGTCATCGCCGTCGCGTACGGGGCGACCGCCGGGCTGCTGCTGCCGCGCGCCGTCTACCGACTGTCCGCCCCGGCGGGGGAGCCCTGGCGAGAGCTGTGTCCCGACGGGCACCGGGTCCCCGGCTGGCTCGGGCCCGCCCGCTGCCGCGCGCCGGGGCACGGCTACGGGGCGGGCCGGGTCGGCCTCCTCGCCGCAGTGGCCGGCGCGGCCGTGTGCGCCGCCCTCGCGGCCGCGTCGGGCCCGCGCCCCGAGACGGCGGTGTTCGTCGCGCTCGCCCCGGCGCTGGTGCTGCTGGCCCTGGTCGACCTGGCCGTGCACCGCCTGCCCGACGTGCTCACCCTCCCGCTCGCCGCCGCCACGGCCGCCCTGCTCGGCCTCGCCGCCCTGCTGCCCGGCGCCGCCGGGTCGTGGCGGCTCGCGCTGCTGGGCGGGGGCGCGCTCGGGGCGGCGTACCTCCTGCTGTACCTGATCAACCCGGCCGGGATGGGCCTCGGCGACGTCAAGCTGGCGCTCGCGCTGGGGGTCGCTCTTGGGTGGTACGGGTGGGGGGTATGGATCGCCGGAGCCTTCCTCGGCCTCCTCTACGGCGCCCTGTACGGCCTCGGCCTTGTGTTTCTCGGCCGGGCGACCCGCCGGACGGGTTTCGCCCTGGGCCCCTTCATGGCCGCCGGAGCCCTCACCGGAATGCTGCTGGGCGGATTCGGAGCGTAATCATTTGGCGCCGATGCACGCATCAGGCTTTACGAAGGGTTATGGTGGAACCCCCCCCTCGGGCCGGTCCGTATCCCCCCCACGGACCGGCCCGTTTTTTCTTTTCCCGCGCTTTCCTCAGGATTTCCTCAAGCCCGGGGCATCGCCGCAGGTCAGCCGCGCTGGGCCCAGATGTTGGTGCCGGGGGTGGACACCGCGAAGGAGTCGATCTCCTTCAGTTCCTCCGCCGAGAGGGGCTCGCCGGCCAGTGCCGCGACGTTCTCCTCCAGCTGCCGCACGCTCGACGCCCCGATGAGGGCCGAGGTCATCCGGTCGTCGCGCAGCACCCACGTCAGCGCCAGCTGGGCCAGCGACTGGCCGCGCCGCGCGGCGATCTCGTTCAGCCCCTCCAGGCGCCGCAGCACGTCCGGCGACAGCAGCGAGGGGTTCAGGGACTTGCCCTGGCTGGCCCGCGAGCCCTCCGGGATGCCCTGGAGGTACTTGCCGGTGAGCATGCCCTGGGCGAGCGGCGCGAAGGAGATGCAGCCCATGCCGGCGTCCTCCAGGGTGTCCAGCAGCGCGTCCTCCTCCGTCCAGCGGTTGATCATGGAGTACGAGGGCTGGTGGATCAGCGGGCGCACGCCCATGTCGGTGAGGATCCGCGCGGCCTCCGCCGTCTGCTCGGCCGTGTAGGAGGAGACGCCGACGTAGAGCGCCTTGCCCTGGGCCACCGCGGACGCGAGCGCGCCCATGGTCTCCTCCAGCGGGGTCTCCGGGTCGAAGCGGTGCGAGTAGAAGATGTCGACGTGGTCGACGCCCATCCGCTTCAGCGAGGCGTCGAGCGAGTTCAGCAGGTACTTGCGGCTGCCCCACTCGCCGTAGGGGCCGGGGTGCATCAGGTAGCCGGCCTTGGTGGAGAGGACCAGCTCGTCGCGGTACCGCGCGAAGTCCTGGGCGAAGATCTTGCCGAAGTTCAGCTCGGCGGAGCCGGGCGGCGGGCCGTAGTTGTTGGCCAGGTCGAAGTGGGTCACGCCGAGGTCGAAGGCGCGGCGCAGGATCGAGCGCTGGGACTCCAGCGACCGGTCGTCGCCGAAGTTGTGCCAGAGGCCGAGGGAGATGGCGGGGAGCTTGAGGCCGCTGCGACCCGTGCGCCGGTAGGGCATGGAGTCGTAGCGGGAGGGCTCTGCCCGATAGGGATTGTTATCAGTCACGATGTCCTCCCTATCACGGACTTGTGACAGACCGAGTTGGGTACCCGATCCCGGCGCGCAGTAATGTGGCGGACCTCGGGGGAGACCGCAATCGGCACGGGGGCATTGCACGGAGGGGCTCGAAGATCGTGAAGCTGCGCGACCTGGTGTACAGGCTCTATGCACGCCGGGTGGAAGGCCGCCTCGACCATGACGCGTCGCCCAAGCACATCGGCGTGATCCTGGACGGGAACCGGCGCTGGGCCAAGGCGTCCGGAGGCACGACGGAGCAGGGCCACCAGGCCGGCGCCGACAAGATCTCCGAGATGCTCGGCTGGTGCACGGAGACGGACGTCGAGGTCGTCACGCTGTGGATGCTCTCCACCGACAACCTGGACCGGCCGGAGGTCGAGCTCCGGCCGCTGCTCAACATCATCGAGAACACGGTCCGGGGACTGGCCGAGGACGGCCGCTGGCGCGTCCACCACGTCGGCAACCTGGACATCCTGCCCTCGCGCACCCAGACCGTGCTGAAGGAGGCCGAGCAGGCCACGCACGACGTCAAGGGGATACTCGTCAACGTCGCCGTGGGCTACGGCGGCCGACAGGAGATCGCCGACGCGGTCCGCTCGCTGCTCCTGGAACACGCGGAGAAGGGCACCTCCTTCGAGGAGCTCGCCGAGGTCCTCGACATCGACCACATCGCGGAGCACCTCTACACGCGCGGCCAGCCCGACCCGGACCTCGTGATCCGCACCAGCGGCGAACAGCGGCTGTCCGGATTCATGCTGTGGCAGAGCGCGCACTCCGAGTACTACTTCTGCGAGGTGTTCTGGCCGGCCTTCCGCAAGGTCGACTTCCTGCGCGCCCTGCGCGACTACGCCGCCCGTCACCGGCGGTACGGGACCTGAGCACGGGAGCCCCCCGGCTCCCCGCGCGGCACCCGGACACCACGGGCCGGACACCCCCGCGTCACACCCGCCCCTCCCACGAGGCCTTCACCAGGGGTTCACCGAGCGTCCGTCATATGCCATGGCATGGCGGCCCGCGTTCGAGGGCATAACCCAGGCAGGTCGACGCCCGATCCACGGGTGTCGAGTCTCAGCGGACGGCACAGGGCCGTCCGCCCGGGAGGCCCTTTGCACCAGGACGAGCGTGCGGTTCGCACGGACGGATTGGAGGGCCGGAAAGCGGCCCTGGCATGGGAGCCGTTGACCGGTCCGGTCTTCATGGCCCGACCTCTTCCGAGGGGGTACGTCCTTCCGTGGTGACCAGCACAAAGCGCCGCCTGCCCGACAGGCGGACCTACGTCCTCGACACCAGCGTCCTGCTGGCAGACCCCAACGCGTTCTCCCGATTCGACGAGCACGAGGTCGTGCTCCCGATCGTGGTGATCACCGAGCTGGAGGCCAAGAGGCACCATCCCGAACTCGGCTACTTCGCGCGCCAGGCCCTGCGCCTGCTCGACGACTTCCGGGTTCGCCACGGTCGCCTCGACGCCCCCATCCCGTTGGGCGATCTGGGCGGCAGCCTGCGCGTCGAGCTCAACCACTCCGACCCGGGCGTCCTGCCCGCCGGCTTCCGGCTGGGGGACAACGACTCGCGGATCCTCGCCGTCGCCCGCAACCTCCAGGCCGAGGGCTACGACGTCACGGTCGTCTCGAAGGACCTCCCGCTGCGCATCAAGGCCTCCTCCGTGGGGCTGCTCGCGGAGGAATACCGCGCCGAACTCGCCATCACCGCCACCGGCTGGACCGGCATGAGCGAGCTCGCCCTCTCCGGCGAACAGGTCGACCTCCTCTACTCCGAGGAGCGGCTGTACGTCCCGGAGGCCGCGGAAATGCCCGTGCACACCGGGCTGGTCCTCCAGTCCGAGCGCGGCAAGGCCCTCGGCCGTGTCACGGCCGACGGCAACGTACGGCTGGTCCGCGGCGACCGGGAGGCCTTCGGGCTGCACGGCCGCAGCGCCGAGCAGCGCATCGCCCTCGACCTGTTGCTCGACCCGGAGATCGGGATCATCTCGATGGGCGGCCGGGCCGGCACCGGCAAGTCGGCGCTGGCCCTGTGCGCGGGCCTGGAGGCGGTGCTGGAGCGGAGGCAGCATCAGAAGGTGATGGTCTTCCGGCCGCTGTACGCGGTCGGCGGCCAGGACCTCGGGTACCTGCCCGGTGACGCCTCCGAGAAGATGAGCCCCTGGGCGCAGGCGGTCTTCGACACCCTCTCGGCGGTCGCCGGGCGCGAGGTCATCGAGGAGGTGCTGAACCGGGGGATGCTGGAGGTCCTCCCGCTCACGCACATCCGCGGTCGCTCGCTGCACGACGCCTTCGTGATCGTGGACGAGGCCCAGTCCCTGGAGCGCAACGTCCTGCTGACCGTCCTGTCCCGGATCGGGGCCAACTCGCGGGTGGTCCTCACCCACGACGTGGCCCAGCGGGACAACCTGAGGGTCGGTCGGTACGACGGGGTCGTCGCCGTGGTCGAGAAGCTGAAGGGGCATCCGCTCTTCGCGCACGTCACGCTGACGCGCTCCGAACGCTCTCCGATCGCCGCGTTGGTGACGGAGATGCTCGAAACGCTCTGACCCGGACAGCGGAGGCACTGGTTCCGAACCGGTCAAAAACCGCATAGCGGGATGATGAGTTGACGCCGCCCGGCAAAGGTCCGAGAGCCTAGCCGGGCGGCGTCGCGTCGCACAGGCCTTTGTCGAAAACAGACGCGACATCCCTGGTGTGACCTTTCCCACGCAACGCGGAATTGCCTTGCGGCGTCGGGGTCCGGCAGAGTCTGGTTTCCGTCAGGCCCCGCATACGGCACACCTGTATCTCCCGTCGTACCGACGAGCGATGCGCGCAGCACCACAACTCCACAGCCGATGACCGTATGCCGCCCGGTTTCACGCGGCAGCCCCCGCAGGGGAGTTGCCCACGGGCCCGTGTCTCCAGTGATCGCACCACCCCGGAGACCAGTGTCGAAGGGGCACTCTCGCGCCCGCGCGGTCACTGCGGACGCTGCTGGAAGGACACCGTGTGAGCCGGATCTCGGTCCGGGGGTTCGCCGTGGCTTCGGCCACCGCGGTCACCACCGTCGGCGCAGTAGTCGGCGTCGCCACTGGCGACGCCTCCTCTTCGAACGACCTCGAGACGACCGCGTCCGGCGCGACGCTCCTGGCCGAGGTCCCGGTCGGCGAGCAGGCACAGGTCCAGAGCGCCACCCTCGCGCAGCAGGCCGACAGCATCGCCCACGCGGCCGACGCCGACGCCAAGCGCTCCACCGAGGAGGCCGCCCGCCTCCAGGCCGCCGAGGACGCCAAGGCCAAGAAGGCCGAGGCGGAGAAGGCCGAGAAGGCGAAGAAGGACAAGGAAGAGGCCGACGCCAAGCTCAAGGCCGAGCGGGAGAAGGAGGGCGAGGTCGCGAGCCGGTCCGCCACCCGCGACGCCGGCGACTTCCCCGTCCAGGGCTCCTACACGGTCGCCCAGGTCAAGGAGATCGCCCGGCAGCTGGTGCCCTCCGGGCAGTTCCAGTGCTTCTCCAACATCATCAACCAGGAATCCACCTGGAACTACAAGGCCGTGAACTCTTCCTCGGGCGCCTACGGTCTGGTCCAGGCCCTGCCCGGCACGAAGATGGCCTCGGCCGGCGCCGACTGGCGCACCAACCCGGCCACCCAGATCAAGTGGGGCCTGGGCTACATGAACGAGCGCTACGGCAGCCCGTGCAGCGCGTGGAGCTTCCACCAGGCCAACGGCTGGTACTAGCCCACACCCGGTCAACCACGGGGAGCCCCGCACCGTCCTACGGTGCGGGGCTCCTCGCGTGTACGGTCGTGCGGGGTGTGACCGTACGAGCGCGACCGGCGCGGTGGACGGGGGGAAGGGAATGAGATGGCGAAGAGGGCAGGCTGGCTCGGTCGGCTCGGCAGCAGACTGAGCCGCATGGAGGCGCGCCTCGACGAGCGGCGCGCCGAGGTCGAGGCCGAGAGCGCGGTCGAACCGCCCTCGCTCCCGGTCGTCGCGGACGCGGCGCGGGAACCCGGCGGCTCGTCGGCGTACGCGCCCCCCGCCGCCCCCGAGCGGCCCGATCCGGTGACCGTCATCCCCTGGGGGGTGCGGGTGGCCGCCGAGGCCAGCTGGCGGCTGCTGCTGCTCGCCGGGATGCTCTGGGTGCTGATGAAGGTGATCAGCGAAGTGCGTCTGGTCGTCCTCGCCTTCGCCGCCGCCATGTTGGTGACCGCCCTCCTCCAGCCGTTCGTGGTGCGCCTGCGCCGGCTCGGGCTGCCGCGCGGGCTGGCCACCGCCGTCACCGCGATCCTCGGCTTCGTGGTGATCGGCCTCGTCGGCTGGTTCGTGGTCTGGCAGGTCATGGACAACCTGGACGACCTGTCCAGTCGTGTACGCGAGGGCATCAACGAGCTGAAGAGCTGGGCGCTCGACAGCCCGTTCCACGTGACCGAGAAGCAGATCAACGACATCGCGAAGAACCTCAGCGAGACCATCGGCACCAACACCGAGCAGATCACCTCGGCCGGACTCCAGGGCGTGACGGTCCTGTTCGAGGTGCTGACCGGCATGCTGCTGGCGATGTTCTCGACGCTGTTCCTGCTCTACGACGGCAAGCGGATCTGGACCTGGGTGCTCGGCCTGCTGCCGGCCGCCGCCCGTCCCGGTGTCGCGGGCGCCGGCCCGCGCGCCTGGCGGACCCTGACGGCGTACGTGCGCGGCACGGTGCTCGTCGCGCTCATCGACGCCGTCTTCATCGGTCTGGGCCTCTACTTCCTCGACGTGACGATGGCCGTGCCGCTGGCCGTGTTCATCTTCCTGTTCGCCTTCATCCCGCTCGTGGGCGCGGTGGTCTCCGGCGCCCTAGCCGTGGTGGTGGCGCTGGTGACCGAGGGGCCGTTCATCGCGCTGATGGTGGTGGTCGTGGTGCTCGCGGTGCAGCAGATCGAGGGCCACGTGCTCCAGCCCTTCATCCTGGGACGGGCGGTACGGGTCCACCCGCTCGCGGTGGTGCTCTCCGTCGCGGCCGGCGGCATGATCGCGGGCATCGGCGGCGCCGTCGTGGCGGTACCGCTGGTCGCCGTCACCAACACCGTGGTGGGCTACCTGAGGGCCTACTCCTACGAGCGCCACCAGGGGCACGCCGCGCCGGCCGGTCCGGGGCCGCACGGGGCGACGGCCACGACCGTCACCACCCGGGAGGCCGGGGATGATCAGCGAGCCTGAGCTGGAGGGGGAGTGGCCCCCGCAGCGGGCCGCCGCGGGGACGCGCGGGGGTGCCGAGGGGCCGGCCGGGCCGGACGGCCCCGAGGGCCCCGACGGGCCCGGGCGGCCGTTACGGGCGCCGCGCCGACCGTGGGCGTGGGCGCTGGGCGGGGCGGTGGCCGCCTCGGCGCTCTGGGCGGGGTTCCTCACCGTGCAGGATCGTTTCACCACCGCCGCGCCGCCGCCCGAGGTGGCCTACCGGCATTCCGAGGACCTCTGCGAGGACGCGCCGCTGTCCGCCATCGGCGCGCTGACCGGCCGCTTCGAACGCGGCCGGCCCAAGCACGGCGAGGACCCGCGGGTGGACTGGTCGTACTGCGGGACGGGCACGCAGTGGAACGAGGGCGGGGCCGGCTACGAGGTGCGCGTCCAGGTGGAGCTGCACAAGAAGGTCGACCCCGAGCCCGAGTTCGGCGCCGGCCCGAGCGGCGATCCGGAGGCCGGGTCGGGGCTCATCGAGGTCCAGGAGGTGCCGGGCCTGGGCGAGCGCGCCCTGTTCGACCGCAACGTGACGGCGCCCCGCCTGCGGGTCCTCGACGGGGGCGCGGTCTTCACGCTCACCCTCCAGGAGTACCGGGACGGGGGCGACCCCCTCGACGAGGACGCCGTCACCTCGGCGATGATCGAGGACGTGCGCACGCTGATGAAACGCCTGCGCGGCGGGACCTGAAGCCCGGACCGCCCCTTCGGTCGGCGGCCCGCCCCGGTCAGATCGTGACCGTGCCGTGGGCGGTGGCGAACTCGACCGACACCAGGCCCGGTTCCTCGTCCTCCACCCAGGTGACGTCGATCTGGTCGAGGGGGTGGTCGGCCGGTTCGCCGAGGAATTCGGCGATGGAGGCGGCGTCGCCCGCGATGGAGACCCCGTGGATGGTGGTGGAGGTGCGCGGGTCGGCGCTCGGGCGCTCCTCGGTGGGGACCAACCACTGCAGGAAGTAGGGCAGTTGCGGATCCTCCAGCAGCTCCAGCAGACCGATCTGCTTCCACCGCAGGTCGAACCCGTCGGGGCGGACCCGGTGGCCCTCGGTCGAGGTGCGGCCGAGGCGGGCCTCGACCGGGGCGATGTCGTCGATGGAGACCACCCAGCCGAGCCAGCCGCCGCCCTCGGCGGCGCGCCGCGCGACGGCCTGGCCGAAGGGGGCGCGGTCGGCGGCGGGGTGGTCGAGGGTGGTGACGACCTCGACGTAGGTGCCGCCGCTCAGCGGGAGGATGAAGTTGCGGGTGCCGAACCGCGGGTGCACGCCCCCGTCGACGAACCCGGCTCCGAGGGCCGATCCGATCCACTGGACGGTCGACACGAAGCTGTCGCGGGCCACGGCATAGGACACGTGATCAAGTCGCACCGCGTCATCATGGCCCGACGACCCCGCACAAATCCGGACGCCACGCCCGCAGCCCGCGCCGGCCGCGACCCGGGACGCGCGAAGGCCCCCGCGGCCGGTGTCGGCTGCGGGGGCCTTCGTCCGTACGGACGTACGAGGGGTGACTACGCGTCGGCCAGGGCGGCTTCGGCGTCGAGGGTCACGGCGACGGCCTGGATCACCGAAGCGATCTTGAAGGCCTCCTGGACCGTGTCCCGGTCCACGCCGGCCTTGCGCAGGACCTGCTCGTGCGAGTCCAGGCACTGGCCGCAGCCGTTGATCGCGGAGACCGCGAGCGACCACAGCTCGAAGTCGATCTTCTCCACGCCGGGGTTGCCGATGACGTTCATCCGCAGGCCCGCGCGCAGCGTCCCGTACTCCGGGTCGGAGAGCAGGTGGCGCGTGCGGTAGAAGACGTTGTTCATCGCCATGATCGCGGCGGCGGACTTGGCGGCCGCGTACGCCTCGGGCGTCAGCGCGGCCTTCGCCTCCGGCTCCAGCTCACGCAGGACGCGCGGGGAGCGGGCGGCGATGGCGCAGGACAGGACCGTGCCCCACAGCTGCTGCTGCGTCAGGGTGTCCTGGTTGCCGATGACCGAGCCGAGGTTCAGCTTCAGGTCCTTGGCGAAGTCCGGTATGGCGGACTTGAGGGTGTCGAGGGACATCCGTCACTCACCGGCCAGCAGGGCGCCGGCGTCGAGGGTGCTCTCGCCCTTGGTCCAGTTGCACGGGCACAGCTCGTCGGTCTGCAGGGCGTCGAGGACCCGCAGGACCTCCTTGGGGTTACGGCCCACGGAACCGGCGGTCACCATCGAGAACTGGATCTCGTTGTTCTGGTCGACGATGAAGACGGCGCGCTGCGCGAAGCCGTCCTCGCCCTGCACGCCACAGGCCTGCATGAGCTCGTGCTTGGAGTCGGCCAGCATCGGGAAGGGCAGGTCACGCAGGTCGGCGTGGTCCTTGCGCCAGGCGTGGTGGACGAACTCGGAGTCGCCGGAGACGCCGAGGATCTGGGCGTCGCGGTCCTGGAACTCCTCGTCCAGCTTGCCGAAGGCGGCGATCTCGGTCGGGCAGACGAAGGTGAAGTCCTTCGGCCAGAAGAAGACCACGCGCCACTTGCCCTCGTAGGTCTTGTGGTCGATCTGGGCGAACTCGCTGCCGGCTTCGAGGGAGACGCAGGCGGTCAGGTCGTAGCTGGGGAACTTGTCACCGACAGTGAGCACGAACTCTCCTTGCGGAATGGAAAGTGACCCTTTTGTGGGCTTTCCGAGGGGGTTGGACGTATCTCACATGCTGACACAGCTGCATTGATTACAGAAATAGCTACCCTTGCAGTGAGCGATCGGAGATACCTATCAGTGGCTGTGAGTAATAGAGGACCGAAGCAGCCGACGCTGGCCCAGCTGCGCGCCTTCGCCGCCGTCGCCGAGCACCTGCACTTCCGCGACGCCGCCGCGGCCATCGGAATGAGCCAGCCGGCCCTCTCGGGCGCCGTCTCCGCGCTGGAGGAGGCCCTCGGGGTGCAGCTGCTGGAGCGCACCACCCGCAAGGTGCTGCTCTCGCCCGCCGGCGAACGGATCGCCGTACGGGTGCGGAGCGTGCTGGAGGCCATGGGCGGGCTCCTGGAGGAGGCGGAGGCGGTACGCGCCCCCTTCACCGGAGTGCTGCGCCTCGGGGTGATCCCCACCGTGGCCCCGTACCTGCTGCCGACCGTCCTCGGGCTCTGCCGGCGGCGCTACCCCCGCGTCGACCTCCAGGTGCACGAGGAACAGACGGCCTCGCTGCTGGAGGGGTTGGCCGCGGGCCGCCTGGACCTGCTGCTGCTCGCCGTCCCGCTCGGGGTCTCCGGGGTCACCGAACTGCCGATCTTCGACGAGGACTTCGTCCTGCTCGCCCCCCGCGAGCACCCGCTGGCCGGACGCCGGGACATCCCCCGCGAGGAACTGCGCGGCCTGCAACTGCTGTTGCTCGACGAGGGGCACTGCCTGCGCGACCAGGCCCTCGACATCTGCCGCGAGGCCGGCCGCACCACCGGCGCCGACGTCACCACCACCGCCGCCGGACTGTCCACCCTCGTCCAACTCGTCGCCGGCGGCCTCGGGGTGACCCTGCTGCCCCGCACGGCGCTGCGCCTGGAGACCGCCCGCAACGAGCACCTGGCCACCGGGTACTTCGCGGAGCCGGCCCCCTCGCGGCGGATCGCCCTGGCCATACGGACCGGCACCGCCCGCCAGGAGGAGTTCCGGGCCATCGCGTGCGCCCTGCGCGAAGCCGTACGCCCGCTCCCGGTGTGGCCCACGGACTAGGCGGGACCGGATCCGGGACCGCCCCGGAGCGGGCGTGCGGCGGGGGCGGGCGTCACTCCGTGCGCAGGCCGTCCGGGCGGGTCAGGCGCAGCAGCACCGGCAGGCCCAGCAGGGTCACCAGGGCGACCATGCCCGCGCCGGCGCCGGTCAGCGCCGCCACCGAGGACCAGTCGACGTGCGCGGGCCGGGCCGCCATCCGCAGCAGGGTCGCGCCCAGCGCGAGACCCACACCGGTCGCGAGCAGCAGGCCGAGCGCGACCGGCAGGGCCGCCTGCCACAGCACGGACAGGGCCAGCGTCGAGCGCGGGGTGCCGAAGGCCACCAGGGCGGCGAGCAGCCGGCGCCGCTCGCGCAGCTGGTCCAGCTGGGACACCAGCAGGCTCGTGCCGATCAGGATCAGCACCCCGGTCGCGCCGAACCACAGCCCGACGCGGATCGTGGCGTACGTGTCGTCGGGCGCGGTCTGCCGCAGGGTCATGGCCGTCGCGAACGGGTCCGCCTTGAAGGCGGCGTTGCGGGCCCGGTCCAGGGCGTCCGGCAGGGCCTCGTCGGCCTGGACGAAGATCTGGGCCGACTGCCAGAACCCCAGGGCCTTCGGGGCCGCCGACGGGGTGACGAGCAGCCCCTCGCGCAGGGCGCCGACGGGGTCCTCGCGCGGGGCGACCGTACGGGGGTTCGCCGGGAAGGTCCACTGCACCGGCTTCTGGTCCGGGAGGCCCGCGGCGCGGTAGTCGCCGACGTTGCCCGCGAACAGCCGGTCGCCGGCCGCGATCGGCCTCTCGCCGGGTTCGGGCAGCGGTCCGCCGTTCAGGGCGAAGGCGTCGCCCTCCGCGCAGGAACCGATCTCGGCGACCTCGCGCAGCGCGTCGCAGGTGCCGACGGTGACCTGGAGGGACGCTCCGTCGGACGAGGGGGTCCGCGCGGCCCGGAAGGTGCTGAGGGGGACGGTGCGGGTGATGCCGGGGGCGGAGGCCAACTCCCCGGCGAGGGTGTCGATCGTGGACTCGCTGCCCGAGTGCAGCAGGACCGAGATCGTCGCGCGGCTCGGGTCCTGGCGGGTCGTCCTCTCGTACTCGCCCTCGACGCCCGTGAAGAGCATCTGCAGGGCGATGGCCCCGGCGACCGCGACCGCGATGCCGTTGACCAGCCGGGCGGCGCCGGCGCTGTCGACCTGGAGCCGGCGCACCGCGAGCTGCCAGGGCGCGGATCCGCCCGGGAGCCGGCCGACGATCCGCTCCAACACCCACGGCAGCAGGGCGGTGATGCCGACCAGCAGCAGCGCCACGCCGCCGCTGACCTGCCACTCGCCGAAGCGCCCGTGGTCGTTGCCGCGTCCCGTCAGCGGGACGAGCAGACCGAGCCCGGCCAGGGGCAGCAGCAGGCGCCACCAGATCCGGCGCCGGCGCGCCTTGGTCGTCCGTACGACGCCCAGCGGTTCGATGGTCACCCGGCGCAGGGTGAGCAGGGTGACGGCCACGGCCGCCACGGGGACGGCCACGGCGACCAGCAGGGCCAGCCACGGCGCGGGGTCGAGGTCGGCGGGGAAGACGCTGCGCTGGTCGAAGGAGAACGACCCCACGAGGGCGCGGCCCGCCAGGAAGAAGCCCACGCCGAGCACCAGCCCGACCAGCGCCCCGGCGAGGGCCTCGCCGGCCGCGATCCGACGCACCATCAGGGCGTCGGCGCCCACCAGGCGCAGCGCGGCGAGCCGCTGGTCGCGCCGCTCGCCGCCGAAGCGGACGGCGCCGGCGACGAACACGCCGACGGGCATCAGCAGCGCGACGAAGGTCAGGACGACCAGCAGCATCAGCACCGGGTCGAGGTCGCGGCTCGCGTCGGCCTGGGCGAAGGCGTTGATCCGGGTGGTCCGGTAGTCGCCCGGCCCGCCCGCCGCGAGGGTGTCGCTGCCCAGGTAGAAGAGGAGCTCGGCCGGGCCGGTGAGGCCGGCGTCGGAGACGGTCTCGACGATCCGGGCGTCGAGGCGTTCGCGCAGCAGCGTCCCCTCGGGGGAGGCGAGCAGGCGGCCCAGGGCGGGGGAGACGGCCATCTCGCCCGCGCCGGGGATCGCCCGCAGCCCCGGCGGAACGGGGGCGCGGGGGCCCTCCGCCCGCAGCATCAGGCCCTCGATGTCCTGGCGGTGGTAGGTCTGGTTGACCGTGGCCACCAGCAGGGTGTCCGGGCCGGCGGCCTCGACGCGGGCCGAGCCCAGCGTGGAGCGGGCGTCGGCGCGGTCGTGGCGGGCGGAGAGCGCGCCCGGTATCGCGGTGCTGATCAGCAGGAGGGCGACGCCGAGTCCGACGCCGACACCGGTGAACAGGGTGCGGGTCCATCCCTGGCGCCCGCCGCCGAAGGCGAAGCGGGCGCCCATCGCGAGGTCGCGGGTCCACACCCGGAGCGTGCTCATACGATCCGCTCCATGTCCCGCGACCGGCCGTCGCGCACCACGATCTCGCGGTCCGAGTAGGCGGCCACGCGGGTCTCGTGCGTGACGAGGACGACGGCGGCGTTCGCGGACCGGGCGGCCTCGGTGAGCAGCTGCATGACCAGTTCGCCGTTGAGGGAGTCGAGCGCGCCGGTGGGTTCGTCGGCGAAGATCACCCGGGGGCGGGTGACCAGGGCGCGGGCCACCGCGACCCGCTGGCCCTGGCCGCCGCTGATCTCGCCGGGCCGCTTGGCGCCGACGTCCTCGACCTGGAGCCGTTCCATCCAGTGCAGGGCCATCTCCTCGGCCTCCCGGCGCTTGACGCCGGTCAGGCGCAGCGGCAGGGCGACGTTCTCCACGCAGGTCAGTTCGGGGACGAGCTGCCCGAACTGGAAGACGAAGCCGAATTCGGAGCGGCGCAGGGCGCTGCGCTCGGAGTCCTTCATGGCGGACAGCTCGCGGCCGGCGTAGGTGACGGTGCCCGCGTCGGGCGCGACGATGCCGGCGAGGCAGTGCAGCAGGGTGGACTTGCCGGAGCCGGAGGGGCCCATCACGGCGACGACCTCGCCGGGGTGGACGGAGAAGGCCGCGCCGTCGAGGGCCTTGGTGGAGCCGTACGTCTTGTGCAGGTCGGTGGCGCAGAGCAGGGTGCCGGCCGGGGTCATCGGCGTACCTCCCGGGCGAGCTGGTCGAGGCGGGCCGAGGTCAGTTCGAGCCAGCGCAGGTCGGCCTCCAGGTGGAACAGGGCGTGGTCGCAGACGAGCTGGTCGGCGAAGTCGCCCTTGCGCTTGCGCTGGGTCAGGATGCGCATGAGCCGCAGGTGTTCGGCGCGCTGGGTGTCCAGCAGTTCGTGGGCGGCCCGTCCGGTGAGCAGGGCGAGGACGACCTTGGTGTACAGGGTGGACTGGAGGTAGGGCTCGGGCTTCTCGGGCTGGGCGAGCCAGGTCGCGACGTCGGTGATGCCGGCGTCGGTGATGGCGTAGCGCTTGCGCTCGGGACCGCCGTCGACCTCCGTGCCGTCGACCTCGACGAGGCCGTTCTTCAGGAGGCGGGACATGGTCGAGTAGACCTGCCCGTAGGCGAGGGGGCGGTCGTGGCCGAATTTCTCGTCGAAGGCGCGCTTGAGGTCGTACCCGTGGCGCGGACCGGCCTCCAGGAGGCCGAGGAGCGTGTGACCGATGGACATGCGGGTGACTATACACAGTGTGTATACGCACGGTGTATACACGCGGTGCGCAGCGGTCCCGGGGCCGGGCGGGGGGCGGGCCCTGCCGCCATTCGTAGGGACTCCGCGCCCGGTGCGCACGGCTCGGGCCGGGCTTCGGGGCGGTGCCCGCGCGCGGCCGGCACGTTGGGGCACGGTCCTCCCGCAACCCGAAAGGCGCACCATGCAGGGATTGCCCGCCGACGCCGCCGACACCGCCGCCGTCCCCTCGCAACAGGGCGCGCCGGACGCCCGCACGCCCGCCCCCCGCCCCTCCCGCACGGGTACCCCCTGGTGGATCCCGGCCCTCGCCGGCGGCCTCTTCCTCCTCTACGCGGCCGTCTCCCTGCGCCTGCACCACCGGCTGCTCTCGCGCAGCTTCGATCTCGGGATCTTCGAGCAGGCGGTGCGTTCCTACGCGGCCGGCCGGTTGCCCGTCTCCGAGATCAAGGGGCCCGACTTCCCGGTCCTGGGAGACCACTTCTCCCCGGTGCTGGCCCTGTTGGGGCCGCTGTACCGGGTGTGGCCGGCCACCGAGACCCTGCTCGTGGCGCAGGCCGCGCTGATCGCGGTCAGCGCGGTGCCCCTCGCCCGGTGGGCGCACCGCACGCTCGGCACGCGGGCCGGCGTCGTGATCGGCCTGGCCTACGGACTGTCCTGGGGGCTGGCGAGCGGCGTCGGCTACGACTTCCACGAGGTGGCCTTCGCCGTCCCGCTGCTGGCCTTCTCCCTGACCGCGCTGGGCGAGGGCAGGATGCGGGCCGCCGCCTGCTGGGCCCTGCCGCTGCTGCTGGTCAAGGAGGACCTCGGGCTCACGGTGGTGGCGATCGGGCTGGTGATCGCCCTGCGCGGCGGCCGGCCCGCGCGGCGCACCGCCCTGGCCCTCGCCCTCGCGGGCCTGGCGGGGGCGGTGGCGGTGATGGCGGTGGTGCTGCCGGCCCTGCACCCGCAGGGGTTCGAGGGGTACTTCCTCTCCCACGGCACGGGCGGCGGGGGAGGCGGCGGGCCGCTGGAACTCGTACGGCGCTTCACGGTCGGGCTGGTCACCCCCGAGACGAAGGCCGCGACCCTGGTGCTGGTGTGGGCGCCGACCCTCTTCCTGGCCGTCCGCTCCCCCCTCGCGTGGGTGGCCGTCCCGACGCTCGTGTGGCGCTTCGGCTCGGACTACGCGGCGCACTGGGGGACCGGGTACCACTACTCGCTGGTCCTGATGCCGATCGTCTTCGCGGCCTTCGTGGACGCCCTGCACCGGCGCGGGACCACCCCGGCCGGCCTGCGCCGGTACCTGCTCGGCGCGGCGGGCGTCTGCCTGGCACTGCTGCCCTCGCACGCCCTGTGGCAGGTGGCCGACCCGGTCACCTGGAAGACCGACCCCCGGGTCGCGGTCGCGCAGCGACTGCTGGGGCGGATCCCCGACGGGGCCACCGTGCAGGCCTCCGACCAGCTCGTGCCCCAGCTGACGAGCCGGACCGCCGTCAGCGTGTTCGGGTGGCCCGACAGCAGGCCGGCGCCGCAGTGGATCATCGTGGACACCTGGATCCCGATGGACCGGCGTTGGCCGCTGTCGGTGCCCGAGGAGTCGATCGCCCTCCAGCGGGCCCGGGACGACGGCTACCGCACCGAGGCCGCCGAATCCGGCTTCGTCCTGCTGCGCCGTACCGACTGAGGGCGCCGGCCGTGCGCCGTGCCCCGGTGTCGGGGCGCGGCGCACGGCGCGTCGCGTACGGGCCCCCGCGTGGCGCGGGGGCCGGTCGTCGGGGCTCGCGGCGTCAGGGGTCCGGTGTGGCGCGCGGGCGGCCGCGCGGCGGTATCGGCGCCGCCCCGCCCGGCAGCCGGCCGGATTCCGCCAGGGCCCTGCGGAGCAGGAACTCGATCTGCGCGTTCGCGCTGCGCAGCTCCTCGCCCGCCCAGCGCGCGAGGGAGTCGTACACCTGGGGGTCGAGGCGCAGCAGCACCTGTTTGCGCGCCTGGCGCCCGCCCCGCGCCGGCTTGGCGGGCCGGTCCTCGTCCTCGCCCTCGGGCCGGGCGCCGCCGGCGGGGCTCACTGGTAGAGGGTGCCCGCGTTGATGACGGGCTGGGCCGCGCGGTCGCCGCAGAGCACGACCATCAGGTTCGAGACCATGCTGGCCTTCCGCTCGGGGTCGAGGTCCACGATGTCCTCCTCGGCCAGTCGGGTCAGGGCCAGTTCCACCATGCCCACCGCGCCCTCGACGATCTGCTTGCGGGCCGCCACGACCGCTCCGGCCTGCTGGCGCTGGAGCATCGCGGAGGCGATCTCCGGAGCGTACGCGAGATGCGTGAAGCGGGACTCGATGATCTGCACGCCTGCCGCGTCGACGCGGGTGGCCAGTTCGAGCGCGAGCTTCTCGGTGATCTCCTCGGCGTTGCCGCGCAGGGACAGGGCGTCCTCGTCGTGGCCGTCGTAGGGGTACTCGATGGCGATGTGGCGGACCGCCGCCTCGGTCTGCGTCTCGACGAACTCCGTGAAGTCCTCGACCTCGAACACCGCCCGCGCGGTGTCGGCCACCCGCCACACCACGACCGCCGCCAGTTCGATGGGGTTGCCGTAGGCGTCGTTGACCTTCAGTACGGGCGTCTCGTGGTTGCGGACCCGGGTGGAGATCCGGCGGCGGGAGGTGAAGGGGTTGACCCAGCGCAGTCCGTCCTCGCGGATCGTGCCCCGGTAGCGTCCGAAGAGCTGGACCACCCGGGCCTCGCCCGGGGCCACGGTGTTCAGCCCGCTGAGCGCGAGCGCCTGGGCGAGGACCAGCAGGACGCCGAGCGCGATCAGCGTCACCGCGGCCGCCACGGAGGACAGCGAGGTGCCGAGGAAGATCAGCGCGACCCCCGCCGCCGTCCCCAACAGGCCCAGAACCAGGGCCGGTCCACCGCCGATGCTGCGGGCCGCGAACTCCCGTACCTCGCCCGTTCGCCTGTCCGTTGTCGCTGTCATGGAATGCCCCCGTTTACTTGGTTGCGTCCGGCCGTGGTCGACCGGTGCTCCTATCAAAGTGATATCACTTTACGACGCCGCCGCAACCCTTCTGGTCTTATGAGCGTCGGTTCCAATGGCGTGGGTGCTGATTCTCACGTCCGAAATGACCGGTATTGATCAGGGTTAAGCAACCTTTGTCACAGCCTGCGGTGTTAGTTTTCTGAGCTGACGTCGGGGGGGTAATCGAGCGGAGCGGGAGCGATGGGCCGAGCAGACGCGCGACGAGCGCAACAGCAGCGCGGTGCGCGGAAGGCGCCGGGCGGGCGAGAGGGCAAGTCGTCCGACAAGCGCGGTGGCATACGCCGCTTCTTCACCTGGAAGACGATCCTGGGCACCTTCCTCGGAGGGCTGCTGCTCCTCGTGGCCGGCGCGTTCATCCTCTACTTCTCGGTGGACGAGCCCAGCGACCCGAACAAGACGGCGACGCTCCAGAGCAACACGTACAAGTACTCCGACGGCTCGGTCATGGCCCGCACGGGCAGCATGAACCGCGAGATCGTCTCGATCGACAAGATCTCCGAGGACGTACGCACCGCGTTCATCGCCATCGAGAACAAGACGTTCTACAAGGACAGCGGCATCGACGTGATCGGCGTCGCCCGCGGTCTGTTCAACACCGCGACCGGCAAGGGCAAGGCCGGTGGTTCGACGATCACCCAGCAGTACGTCAAGAACTACTACCTCACCCAGGACCAGTCGCCGACGCGCAAGCTCCGCGAGCTCGTCATCGCGCTGAAGGTCGACCAGCGCATGGACAAGAACGAGATCCTCGCCGGTTACCTCAACACCAACTTCTACGGCCGCAACGCCTACGGCATCCAGGCCGCCGCCCAGGCCTTCTACGGCGTCGACGCCGACAAGCTGACCCTGGAGCAGGGCGCCTACCTGGCCGCCGTCATCCAGGCCCCCAGCCAGTACGACTGGGCGACCGCCGGCCCCAACGGCAAGCGACTCGTCATGATCCGCTTCAACGCCGTCCTCGACAACATGGTCGAGATGGGCAAGCTGGACGCGGCCAAGCGCAAGGAACTGAAGTTCCAGGAGCCCATCAAGCCCAAGCCCCGTCCGGGCATGGAGGGCCAGAAGGGCTACCTCGTCCAGGCCGCCAACGACGAGCTGAACAAGCAGGGCTACAAGGACGGCGACATCGCCGCCGGCGGCTGGACGATCACCCTGAACATCGACAAGAAGAAGCAGGCCGCCCTGGAGAAGGCCGTCCAGGACGAGCTCGAATCCAAGCTGGACCGCAAGAACACCAAGGACCGCCCCCAGGACCAGAGCGTCCAGGCCGGCGCCACCTCCGTCGACGCCAAGACCGGCGGGATCGTCGCCATGTACGGCGGCGTGGGCCTGACGGAGAAGTCCGAGAGCAACGCCCTGCGCACCGACTACCAGCCGGGCTCGACCTTCAAGCCGGTCGTGCTCGCCACCGCCCTGGACACCGGAGCCACCACCCAGGACGGCAAGCCGATCACCCCGAACGCGCTCTACGACGGCACCAGCCGCCGCAAGGTCGTGGGCAGCGCGACCCCGTTCAACCCGCAGAACCAGGACGACATCAACTACGGCGACCCGATGATCACGGTCCAGGAGGCCACCAACTCCTCCGTGAACTCCGTCTACGCCCAGATGATCGTCGACGCCAAGCCGCAGGCCACCAAGAAGACGGCCCTCGCCCTCGGCATGGTCGACCGCGACGCCTGGCCCGCCGACGCGCCCGCCATGTCGCTCGGCACCATGAGCGCCAACACCCTGGAGATGGCCGGCGTCTACGCCACCCTCGGCAACCACGGCAAGAAGGTCACCCCGACCATCGTCAAGCAGGCCGAGCACAAGGACGGCGAGTTCAAGCCCGTCAACCCGATGGGCGCGCAGGTCCTCAAGCGCGAGACCGCCGACACCGTCACCAAGGTGCTGACCGGCGTGGTCGCGGAGGGTTCCGGCAAGGCCGTCCGCAGCTCCGCCTACGAGGCCGCCGGCAAGACCGGTACCACCGAGTCGAACGTCGCCGCCTGGTTCACCGGCTACACCCCGGAGCTCGTCACCGTCGTCGCGATGTTCGGCGAGGACCCCAACTCGCACAACCAGGTCACCCTGACCGGTACGGCCGGCAAGGGCCGCGCGGGCGGCTCCAGCTTCCCCGCGCAGATCTGGCAGGCGTACACGACGGCCGCGCTGGCCGGCGTCAACACCGGCGAGTTCGACCTGTCGGACGCCAAGATGGGCGCCCCGGCCGCGCCGACCCGCAGCGCGGTCCCGACGACCGGCCCGACCACCTCGGCCTCGCCGTCGCCGTCCAGCTCCGGCACCCGCCCGTCCGGCACCCCGGACCCCAGCGGCAGCAACGGCTCCGGCAAGCCCGACCCGTCGCCGCCCACGAAGAACCCGACGCCGCCGACCAAGAACCCGACGCCGCCGACGAAGAACCCGACGCCGCCGACCAAGGACCCGACGCCGCCGGTCATCCCGAACGAGCAGCCGCAGCGGTAGCCACCGCCCGGCCCACGACACGAAGGCGCCCCGCGGCGATCACGCCGCGGGGCGCCTTCGCGTCCGGAGCCGTTCAGCGCCGCTCGTGCGACCCCGGCAACGGCAGCTCGAACCAGACCACCTTGCCGCTGCTGAGCCGCGTCGCGCCCCACCGCCGGGCCAGCCGGTTGACCAGGAACAGGCCGCGCCCGCCCTCGTCGGTGTCCCGGGCCCGGCGCTGGCGCGGCAGCTGCGGGGAGTCGTCGCCGACCTCGCAGCGCAGCACGTCCGTACGCAGCAGCCGCAGGGTCACCGGCCGCTCCGCGTACCGCACGGCATTGGTGACCACCTCGCTGACCAGCAGCTCCAGCGAGTCGCTCAGCTCCTCCAGGCCCCAACGGGCCAGCGCGCGCCGCGCGAAGCGGCGGGCCCGCCCCGGGGCGGTCTCCTCCGGGTCCAGGAACCAGTACGCCACGTCGCTGGGCGCGATGCCCTCGAAACGGGCCGCCAGCAGGGCGATGTCGTCGTCCCGGTCCCCGGGGCCCAGCATGTCCAGGACGTCGTCGCAGAGGGCCTCCAGCGGCGGCGAATGGTCCAGCCCCGTCAACTGCGCGGTGGTCGCCAGACGCTCGCGCAACTGCTCGATGCCGGTCCACACGTCCCGCAGCCGCGACTCCACCAGCCCGTCCGTGTACAGCAGCAGGGTGGCCCCGGCCGGGGCGTCCAGCTCCACGGCCTCGAAGTCCACTCCGCCGACCCCGATCGGGGCGCCCGGCGGTACGCGCAGCACCTCGGCCCGCCCGCCCAGGTGCAGCAGCACCGGCGGCGGGTGGCCCGCGTTGGCGATGGTGATCCGGTGCGAGACCGGGTCGTAGACCGCGTACAGGCAGGTGGCCATGCGGTCGGAGCCGAGCCGCTGCGCCTGCTCGTCGAGGTGGTGCAGCACCTCGGCCGGCGGCAGGTCCAGCTGGGCGAGGGTCTGCGCGGTGGTGCGCAGCTGGCCCATGATCGCGGCCGAGGTCATGGAGTGGCCCATGACGTCGCCGACGACCAGCGCGACGCGGCTGCCGGGCAGCGGTATGGCGTCGTACCAGTCGCCGCCGACCCGGGCCGTCTCGGCGGCCGGCAGGTAGCGGGAGGCGAGCCGGACCCCGGTGGGCTGGGGGAGGCCGTCGGGCAGCATCGTGCGCTGGAGCTCGTCGGCGATGTAGGCCTCGCGGCCGTAGAGCACGGCCTTGTCGATGCCGAGCGCGGTGTGGGTGGCCAGTTGGGCGGCGACCAGCAGGTCGTTCTGCTCGAAGGCGGGCCGCTCGGGGGTGCGCAGGAACACCGCCGCGCCGATCACGCGCCGACGGCCCCGCAGCGGCGCCAGGATGGCCCGCTGCCCGCGCGGCACGGGATGCTCCGCGCCCAGCAGCTCGGGCAGCGCCCCCTTGGCGCCGGCGGCGGACCCGAAGACCGGCCGTACGCCGCGCAGCACCTCGGCGAGGCCCCCGCCGGGCCGGATCTCGCACAGCTCGGCGGCCGGCAGGTCACCCTGCGGACCGACCAGCGGCAGCTGGCTGAAGTCGAGCTCGCCCGGGGCCCCCGCGGCCCCGGCGCCCTCCCCGCCGTCGGTCAGGTCGTCGATCGGCCGGAGCCGGTCGGTGCGCCGCAGCCTTAAAACGACCGGTCCGACCGGCCGCTCGTCCCCGACGGGCAGCGGGTCGCGCAGGTAGACGAGGATCGCGTCGGAGAACGTCGGGACCGTCGCCCGGCACAGTCCGAGCACGATCTCGTCGAGGTCGATGCCGCGGGCGATCCGGCGGGTGGCGGCGCCGACGAACCGCAGCCGGTCGCCCTCGCGCCGGGCCGCGGCCGGCTCCCCGCCGCCCGCGCCGGCGATCCCGCCGCCGCCCGCGGGCGGCTCGCCCTCGCGCCGGCCGGCGTTGCGGGCGGCCTCGCCGTCCCGGGTGAGCCCGTCCGGGGGCCCGGTGTCGGCCGGACCGTGGGCGGCGCCCCGGGAACCCTCGCCGGGTCCGGGGTTGGGTCCGGGGCCGGTGGCGCCGCGCGGGCGCGGGACGTCGGCCGATGCGCCGCTCTGCCCGGCGACCGGAACCTGAGCATGCGTGCGTACGGCCTCGGCGGCCGCGATCGGGGCCTTGCCGTGGCCTGCCTCGTCCGTGCCCGCGCCGGCGGGACCGGCGGGCTGCGGGCCCTCCTGAGAGGTGGGGTACTCCGTCACGCGTGGAATTCCGTCCGTTTGCGCTCGATGTGCGCTGCACTCAACTCGGTCAGTCGCGGTATACCCGCTCAGCGGCCGGGGCACCACCACCCCCCGTTTCCGCGTCCCGCTCGTTACCTCTCGTCCGCGTCGACGCCTGATCAAGTACCGGTCCCCGCAGGTGATTTGCGGTTACGGTGCCCAGGGGGCGCACCGCGTACGACCAGCGGAGGCCGATCCTACGTTTGCACCCCGGGGGCGCATCAAGGGTCTCATGAGGTCATATGCGCCGGGGTGCGGTCCCAGTCCTCGGGCAGAACCGGAACCTTCCAGGCCGGATCGGGCCGCCAGTGCTGCCAGCCGTCGCCGAACGGCGGGCCCCAGGCCTCGATCACCTCCACCGCGGCGCGCCCCGCCTCCTCCACCCGCCGGGCCTGCCGCGCGTCCATCAGGCCGCTCTTCTGCGCCTGGGCGAACTCGTCCTCGTCCAGCCACTTCCAACTGCGGTCGGGGTAGACGGCGATGTCGAGGAAGTGGTCCTCGGAGTCCACGCCGCCGGACCAGCGGGTGCGCGGCCGCTCCAGGTTCACGTACCAGTTGCGCAGGTTCCAGTCCCGGTCCCAGAACAGCCACACCGACCAGGGCTCGTCCGGCCGGGCCAGCTTCAGCACGCCCGCGCCGAACCACCGCGACCGGGCGGTGGTGCGCGGCGCGGTGTAGCGGGTGCCCAGCGGTTCCTGGTGGACGGAGGAGCCGTCGGCGAGCACCGGCTTGACGCACTCGGTGCCGGGGGCCATCCACACGGCCAGCAGCTCGTCGGTGTCCCGCACGACCGTCACCGGACGGCAGATGTGGATCCCGCCGTCGATGCCCGGGGCGTGGTCGCGGTACCGCCACAGGATCTGTTCCCCGGGGGCCCAACGGCCGGCGGGCGCGGCGGCCCGTACGGTCGCCGCGCCCCGTGCCGCGCCCCGCGCCGCTCCCGGTGCCGTGCCCCGCGCCGCGCTCGGTGCCGCGCTCGGTGCCGCGTCGAGCGGCTCGTGTCGGGCGGCGCCGCCCCCGGACCTGTCGGTACCTGTCATGCGCAGATCTTAGGGCTGTGGCCCCCGGGGATGCTGCGGTGCAGGTCACGGACGTGTCCGGGGAGCGTAAACGACCGGATTCGGCCCCTGTCCGGGGATCGTTCACGGCCGCGCGGAACCTACCGCGGTCGCGTCATGCCGAGCACGTCCAGGGCCTCGTCGAGCTGTTCCAGGGTGAGCGCGCCGCGTTCGACGTGGCCGGACTCCAGGACGACCTCCCGGATGGTCTTGCGTTCGGCCAGGGCGCGCTTGGCCACCTTGGCGGCCTCCTCGTAGCCGATGTACCGGTTCAGCGGGGTCACCACGGAGGGCGAGGATTCGGCGTACTCCCTGGCCCGCTCGACGTTGGCGGTGATCCCGGCCACGGTGCGGTCGGCCAGCAGCCGGCTGCCGTTGCCGAGCAGTCGGATCGATTCGAGCAGGTTCCGGGCCATGACGGGGAGCATCACGTTGAGCTCGAAATTGCCGGAGGCACCCGCCACGGCGACCGTGGCGTCGTTCCCCATCACCTGGGCGGCGATCATCAACACGGCCTCGGGGACGACCGGATTGACCTTTCCGGGCATGATCGAGGACCCGGGCTGAAGATCCGGCAGATTGATTTCGGCCAATCCCGTGCGCGGGCCCGAGGCCATCCAGCGCAGGTCGTTGCAGATCTTCGTGAGCGACACGGCGACGGTGCGCAGCATCCCGGAGGTCTCCACCAGGGCGTCCCGCGCCCCCTGGGCCTCGAAGTGGTCGCGGGCCTCGGTCAGCGGCAGCCCCGTGGCCGCCGCCACCTCCGCGATCACGGCGGCGGAGAAGCCGGGCGGGGTGTTGATGCCCGTGCCCACGGCCGTGCCGCCCAGCGGCAGTTCGGCGAGCCGGGGCAGCGCCGCGCGCAGCCGTTCGACGCCGTGGCGGACCTGGGCGGCGTACCCGCCGAACTCCTGGCCCAGGGTGACCGGGGTGGCGTCCATCAGGTGGGTGCGCCCGGCCTTGACCACGTCGGCGAACTCGGCGGCCTTGTCCTCCAGGGCGGCGGCGAGGTGCTCCAGCGCCGGGATCAGCTCGCCGGTGACGGCGGCGGTCGCGGCGATGTGGATGGAGGACGGGAAGACGTCGTTGGAGCTCTGCGAGGCGTTGACGTGGTCGTTGGGGTGGACCTCGCGCCCGAGCCGCTCGGTGGCGAGGGTGGCGATGACCTCGTTGGCGTTCATGTTCGACGAGGTCCCCGAGCCGGTCTGGAACACGTCGACGGGGAAGTGGTCGTCCCAGCGGCCCTCGGCGACCTCCTCGGCGGCGGCGCGGACGGCCCCCGCGACCTCCGCGTCGATCACCCCGAGCCGCTCGTTGACCAGGGCCGCGGCCGCCTTGACGCGCGCCAGTGCCTCGATGTGCGCCCGCTCCAGGCGTCGCCCGGAGAGCGGGAAGTTCTCGACCGCGCGCTGGGTCTGGGCCCGCCACTTGGCGTGTGCGGGGACCCGCACCTCGCCCATGGAGTCGTGCTCGACGCGGTGGCCGTCGCCCTGCGGGTCGGCCTGGTCGCCCTGCTGATCGTGGGTCATGTTCGTTGCCTCCTCGGAAACTTGAGCAATTGTCTTGTTCGAACTGTTCCCATCGCGCCTACTGGCCAGTAAATACCGGTGGTAACACCGATATCGGGGAGGCGTTCATGGCACGTGCCCGTACGAAACCCAGGTTCAGATCTACCTTCGCCGTGGTGGCGGCCCTCGCGGCCGCCCTCGGGGGCGTCACGGCCATCACCCCCATGGCCCAGGCGGCCCCCGCCGCGACCGTCGCGATCACGCCCCTGCCGCCGGAACTGGAGGCCGTCCGGGCCGCCGAGGCCACCCGGATCTACGGGGACCCCGCGATCCGCCCGCTCGCGAACCGCAAGACCGGGCTCATCTCCCTCGGCGACAGCGAGATCTCGGGCGAGGGCGTCGGCAACTACGACCCCGCCACCAACACCCCCTCCAACCAGTGCCACCGCTCCCCGGACGCGGCGATCCACCGCACCGGCATCCCCGCCGACCTGACCTTCAACGTCGCCTGCTCCGGCGGCTACACCGGCAACATCCGCATCGGCGGCGCCAAGCAGTACGCCGACGAGCTCGTGCAGAGCGACAGCCTCGCCATCAAGGCCCGCAACACGCGCATCAAGATGGTGCTCCTGGTCGCGGGCGCCAACGACGACCTCCAGTTCGGCCCCGTGATGACCGACTGCGTCACCCGGTGGATCCTCAGCCAGGGGACCTGCGAACCCAAGTACGCACCCGGCTGGCAGGCCCGCGTCGACGGCCTGAAGCCCAAGGTCGAGGCCACGGTCGGCGACCTGAAGACCGTCATGCGCCAGGCCGGGTACGCCGACTCCGACTACAAGCTCGTGGTGATGGGCTACCCCAGCCCGATCGGCCCCGACTTCGGCGACAACCCGAACTTCCCCGGCAAGCTCCCCGGCGGCTGCGCCGGCTACGACTCCGACGCCACCTGGGGCCGCAACCACGCCGTCCCCACCTTCGAGAAGGGCATGCGCGCCGCCGCCCGCGACTCCGGCGCCCTCTACCTCGACAACTCCCGCCTCTTCCACGGGCACGAGGTCTGCATGGAGGACACCTGGGCCCGCGGGCTCTACCTGGACCTCGGCGACCACTTCCCGTGGGACGAGAACACCGCCCGCCAGTCCTTCCACCCCAACTACCGGGGCCACGGGGCCTTCGCCTCCTGCCTGACCCAGTTCTACGGCTCGGGCCTGCGTGAGGCCTCCTGCGCCGACCCGGCGAGCACCGGAACCCCCGTCCTCCAGGCCGGGGCCTGGGACGACCTCTACCGGCCCCTGCGCAACGAGGCCACCGCCAACTGCCTCGACACCTTCGGCGGCTCCAGCGCCAACGGCACCAGGGTCGTCGCCTGGGACTGCCACGGCGGACGCAACCAGGGCTGGTGGTACGACGCCGCGAAGAAGTCCGTCCACGTCGAGCTGACGCACGACCGCTGCCTGGACGTCCCCGGCGCCGACTACGGCAACGGGGTCGGCGTGATCGTCTGGAACTGCCACGGCGGCGCCAACCAGCAGTTCGTCCGCGAGGGCTCCACCCTGCGCCCCGCCTCCGCCCCGGGCATGTGCCTGACGGTGGCCGCCGCCCACGAGCAGCTGCGCCTGCGCTCCTGCGACGGCTCGGCGAACCAGCGCTTCGCGTAACCCGCTCCCGCTCCGCCGCACGAACCCCGCACGAATCCCGTACGACCCCCCGCACCCGGCCGGCGCACCCCGGCCGGGTGATCACCTCCCGGCCAGCAGCTCCCGCACCTCGCGCGGCCGGTTCGTGATGATGGTGTCCACCCCCAGGCGCAGGCACAGCTCCACGTCCTCGGGCTCGTCCACGGTCCACACCCGCACCGACAGCCCCTTCGCCTTCAGCCGCCCCACCAGCCCCGGGTCCCTGCGCACGAGGTCGATCCCGGGCCCCGCGTGCCCCGCGAACGGCGGGCGCGCCGGCCGCAGCCGTCGCTCGATGAGGTACACCGCCGGCAGGCCCGGCGCCAGCCGGTGCAACCGGGACAGCGCGGTCCGCGAGAAGCTCATCACCTCGACGAGCCCCGAGGCGCCGTCCGCGAGCCCGTGCTCCCCGAGCACCCGCACCAGCTCCGCCTCCAGCCGACCGCCGGCGCGCGTGGGGTGCTTGGTCTCGACGGCCAGCCCGACGGGCCGGTCCGCGGCCAGCGCCTCCTTCAGCAGCTCCTCGAAGAGCAGCACCCGCGCCCCCCGGTGCTCCGGGCCCTTCCAGCCGCCGAAGTCGAGGGCGGCGAGCTCCTCGTAGGCCATCGCGGACACCACCCCGCGCCCGTCCGAGGTCCGCTCCACCCGCCGGTCGTGCACGCACACCAACCGCCCGTCGGCGCTCAGCCGCACGTCGCACTCCAGCGCGTCCGCCCCGTCGGCGATGGCCTGCCGGTAGGCCTCGATCGTGTGCTCGGGATGCTCGTGGGACGCCCCACGATGGGCGACCACCCGGGTGGCGCGGGCGGTACGGAGCTGCGTGTGCGTCATGCCCCGACGTTATCCGCATGCGGGGAACGCCCCGGTACCGCATGCTGCGCGGATGGTGGAACGGCAGATGTACGTGGTCCTGCACTGCGAGCCCTGCGAGGAGTGCGTCCGGGAGGAACGGCAGTACGTCGAAGGCGGCGAGCTGCGCTGGGAGGCGACCGAACACTGCCCGCGCTACGAGGTACTGGCCTGCGACCGGGGCCGGGGCGTACCGCCGCCGTGGATCCGGGAGGCGATCCTCGCCCGCGAGGGCGCCGTCCACCTGAGCGTGGGCGGGCCCGACGGGGTGCCGATCGCGCTGCTGCGCCGGGTGTACGGGCTGAGCATCGCCGAGGTCGTGGCGGCGCGGACGCGGGGGTACCGGGCCACCCCCGTGGAGGCCCGGTACCTGACGGCCCCGCCGCCGTGAGCCGTGACCGGGGCTACCGGGCGGTCTTCGGCTGGGTCTTCGGGAGGGGCGGGAGGGGGGCCGGGGTGACCTTGAAGCCGCCCTCGACGACCTCCGTGAAGGGGGCGGGGGCCATGCAGGTGCCCGCGGACGGCTTGGCGACGCCGCCGTCCGGGTCCTGGCGCGGCGGGTCGAGGTTGGCGACGCCCCAGGAGAAGCCCAGGCGGTCCGGCTCGCCCCGCCCGCCGTCGTGGACGCTGATGCCGATCCGCCGGCCCACGGCGTCGACGTTCGACTTGGTGACCACGGCCGTGACGGTCGCGGTCCTCCCGCCCGTCACCAGGCAGTCCACCTCGGCCTCGGACGTACCGGTGACGCCGTGCTCGGGGGAGTGGTGGTAGACGGTGACCTTGCCGCGGGCGTCCGTCGGGAGCCCGTTTCGGCCCTGCGGGTCCGGGAACGGCCGGGTGAAGGGGGCCGCCTGTGCGTCGACCGTGAAGCGGATGTCGTCGTCCGGGGAGTAGGCGTACAGCACCGCGGCCGCGCCGTGGACGGCGGCGAGCTTCGCCGCCGGGGCCGCCGGGGCGGGGGCCGCCGCGATCAGCGTCGCGAGCAGCGCGGCGGATCCGGCGAAGGCCAGGGCGCGGGTGCGGGTGCGGGTGCGGGTGCGGGTGCGGGTCCTCATCGTGAACTCCTCTGTCCGTACGGCGTGTTCGGGTACGGCAGAAGCCTCGCCGCCCGACGCCCCGCGCTCCATCCGCCGTTCGGCAGACACGCGAGAGGGGCCCTGCGCCGTTCGGCGGAGGGCCCCTCGTCCACGCGCGCTACAGACCCGGGCCGCGCACCGGGATGTGGGTGAACGTCGGCTCCGGGGCCGGGTTCTGGAAGAAGTCGTTGCCCTTGTCGTCCACGACGATGAACGCCGGGAAGTCCTCGACCTCGATCTTCCAGACCGCCTCCATGCCGAGCTCCTCGTACTCCAGGACCTCGACCTTCTTGATGCAGTCCTGCGCCAGGCGCGCCGCGGGGCCGCCGATCGAGCCGAGGTAGAAGCCGCCGTGCGTGCCGCACGCGTCGGTCACCTGCTGCGAGCGGTTGCCCTTGGCCAGCATGACCTTGGAGCCGCCCGCCGCCTGGAACTGCTCGACGTAGGAGTCCATGCGGCCGGCCGTGGTCGGGCCGAAGGAACCGGAGGCGTAGCCCTCGGGGGTCTTCGCGGGGCCCGCGTAGTACACCGGGTGGTCCTTGAGGTACTGCGGCATCTCGGCGCCCGAGTCCAGCAGCTCCTTGATCTTGGCGTGCGCGATGTCGCGCGCCACGACCAGGGGACCGGTGAGGCTCAGGCGGGTCTTGACCGGGTGCTTGGTCAGGGTCGCGAGGATCTCGTCCATCGGCCGGTTCAGGTCGATGGAGACCACGTCCGCCGACTCGTCCAGGTGCGCGTCGGTGGTCTCCGGCAGGAAGCGCGCGGGGTCGCGCTCCAGCTGCTCCAGGAAGACGCCCTCGGCGGTGATCTTCGCGGTGGCCTGGCGGTCCGCGGAGCAGGACACGGCGATGGCGACCGGCAGGGACGCGCCGTGGCGCGGCAGGCGCACGACGCGGACGTCGTGGCAGAAGTACTTGCCGCCGAACTGCGCGCCGATGCCGATCTTCTGCGTCAGCTCGAAGACCTGCTGCTCCAGGGCCTCGTCGCGGAAGCCGTGGCCCAGCGGGGAGCCCTCGCGCGGCAGCTCGTCCAGGTAGTGGGCGGAGGCGTACTTCGCGGTCTTCAGCGCGTGCTCGGCGGAGGTGCCGCCGACGACGATCGCCAGGTGGTACGGCGGGCAGGCCGCCGTGCCGAGCGAGCGGATCTTCTCCTCCAGGAACTTCATCATGGAGGCCTCGTTGAGGACCGCCTTCGTCTCCTGGTAGAGGAAGGACTTGTTCGCGGAGCCGCCGCCCTTGGCCATGAAGAGGAACTTGTACGCGCCGCCGTCGGTCGCGTACAGCTCGATCTGCGCGGGCAGGTTCGAGCCGGTGTTCTTCTCCTCCCACATGGTGAGCGGGGCCATCTGCGAGTACCGCAGGTTCAGGCGCGTGTAGGCGTCGTAGATGCCGCGCGAGAGGGCCGCCTCGTCGCCGCCCTCGGTGAGGACGTTCTGGCCGCGCTTGCCCATCACGATCGCCGTGCCCGTGTCCTGGCACATCGGCAGGACGCCGGCCGCCGCGATGTTCGCGTTCTTGAGGAGGTCCAGCGCGACGAACTTGTCGTTCGACGAGGCCTCCGGGTCGTCGATGATCCGACGCAGCTGCGCCAGGTGCGCCGGGCGCAGGAAGTGCTGGATGTCGTGGACGGCCTCTTCGGCGAGCTTGCGCAGCGCCTCGGGCTCGACCTTGAGGAACGTACGGCCGTCGGCCTCGAAGGTCGAGACGCCCTCCGAGGTCACCAGCCGGTACGGGGTGGTGTCCTCGCCCAAGGGCAGCAGGTCGGTGTACGCGAACTCCGGCATGGTGGCCATTCCTCACTCGGCAGACTGCGCTGGCGACCTTTTGGCAGCGCGACTCACCAGCGTAGAACGTCCCGGCGCGGCTGTGTTTGTGAGGTAAGGCTCAGTCGGCAGTATCGCGATCTATCGTGTCTCGCTATGCTGGGCGACGTGGACCTGGAAAAGCACCCCGCCGCCCCCGGCGCCCCCGCGGCCGCCGCCCCCGCAGAGCTGCGCGCCTCCGACGCCGACCGGGACCGGATCGCGCAGATCCTCGCCGACGCCGTGGCCGAGGGCCGGCTGACCGCCGAGGAGCACTCCGAACGGCTCGATTCCCTCTACGCGCGCAAGACCGTCGGCGAACTCGACGCCCTCGTGCGCGACCTCCCGGCCGGCGCTCCCGCCGCCGCGCCGGCCGCCCCGTACACCGGCGCGACCAGGCCCGCGGTCGGCCCCGTCGAGACCGTCGTCGCGGTGTGCAGCAGCTCCGCCCGCAAGGGCCGCTGGCGCCCCGCGGCGCACACCCGCGCGGTCTCCGTCATGGGCGACATCACCATCGACCTCACCGAGGCCGTCTTCGAACAGCAGATCACCGAGATCAACGTGACCTGCGTACTCGGCAACGTCGAGGTGCTCGTCCCCGAGAACGTCACCCTGCGCGGCTACGGGAGCGGGGTCCTCGGCAACTTCGAGGTGCGCGGCGAGAGCCGCGGCGAGACCGACCCGCAGGCGCCCGTCGTGATCGTGCGGGGGTTCTCCCTCCTCGGCAACATCGAGGCCCGCCCCAAGCTCGGGGCCCGCCTGGTCGACCTCGCCCTCAGGCTCCGCAAGCGCCTCGAAGGCTGAGGCCTCCCCGCGCGCCGGGACGCGCCCGACGCGTCCCGCGCCCGCGGCACGGCATGCACACGCGCCTCGCGCGGGCATCGTATTTCGGTCGAACCTCCCGCCCCCGGTGGCACACAGTGCATAGGGGCACGCACAGCGGGTAGGGACAGGTGCATCGTGTCTCGCTCGCGTATACGTCGTCAGGAGTAGACCGTGCCGCATCCGCCGCATCAGTCCCTGCAGGCAGCCGCCGTCCAGAGCCTTCAGACGCGCCCGGCCGCCGTGCCGAAGCCGCGGGTGGCGGACCGGGAGGAGGACGGCCCATGGCACGCGGAGGCGGTGTGCCGCAGGGACGAGGCGGGCCTGTTCTTCGCGCCCTCCAAGGAGCCGACCGCCGCCCGACTGGCCCGTGAGGAGGCGGCCAAGCGCGTCTGCGCCCGCTGCCCCGTGATGGTCGCCTGTCGTGAGCACGCCCTCCTCCAGCCCGAGCCCTACGGCGTCTGGGGCGGCCTCACCGCCGCCGAACGCCGCGTGGTGCTGGGCCGCAGGCGGCGCAGGGCCGCCGAGCTGCTCCCGGGCGCGGCCGCGTCCGGCCCCGTGGCCGCCGCCGGCTGAGCGGCTCGGACCCCGCGTCCGGCACTTCCGCCCTCCCGCCGGCCCCGCCCCTTCCGCCGGCCCCGCCCCTCGACCTCGTCTCCGCGGACCCACGACGCCCGCGGGACACCGGACACCGGGCTCCCGCGACCCACGACGTCCGCGGACCCCGCGCGAGCGAGCCGCGAGCCGCGCTCAGCGCTCCGTGCCCCCGCACGCGACGGAGGGGCGGTCCCCCGCACCGGGACCGCCCCTCCGTCGTACCGTCACCGGCCGAAGCCGCGTACCCCCGCTACTTCGCGCGGTCGAAGTCGATCGCGCTGTACGCGCGCAGCTTCGACAGGCGGTGCGTGGAGTCGATCTGGCGGATCGTGCCCGACTTCGAGCGCATGACCAGCGAGGAGGTCGTCGCGGTCTCGGAGCGGTAGTGGACGCCGCGCAGCAGTTCGCCGTCCGTGATGCCGGTGGCGACGAAGAAGACGTTCTCGCCGGACACCAGGTCGTTGGTGTGCAGGACGCGGTCCAGGTCGTGGCCCGCGTCGAGGGCCTTCTGGCGCTCGGCCTCGTCCTTCGGCCACAGCTTGCCCTGGATCGTGCCGCCGAGGCACTTTATGGCGCAGGCCGAGATGATGCCCTCGGGGGTGCCGCCGATGCCCAGGAGCAGGTCCACGCCGGTGCCCTCGCGCACCGCCATGACCGAACCGGCGACGTCGCCGTCCGAGATGAATTTGATGCGGGCGCCCGTCTCGCGGATCTCCTTGACCATGCCCTCGTGGCGGGGGCGGTCCAGGATGACGACGGTGACGTCCTCGACGGCCATGTTCTTGGCCTTGGCGACCCGGCGGATGTTGACCGAGACGGGGGCGTTGATGTCCACGAAGTCGGCGGCCTCGGGGCCGGTGACGAGCTTCTCCATGTAGAACACGGCGGACGGGTCGAACATCGAGCCGCGCTCGGCGGCGGCCAGGACGGCGATCGCGTTCGGCATGCCCTTGGCGTTCAGGGTGGTGCCGTCGATCGGGTCGACGGCGATGTCGACCTCGGCGCCCGTGCCGTCGCCGACCCGCTCGCCGTTGAAGAGCATCGGAGCTTCGTCCTTCTCGCCCTCGCCGATGACGACGACGCCGTTCATCGAGACGGTGGAGATCAGGGTGCGCATCGCGTTGACCGCGGCGCCGTCGGCGCCGAGCTTGTCACCGCGGCCGACCCACCGGCCCGCGGCCAGGGCGGCGGCCTCGGTGACCCGTACGAGTTCGAGGGCCAGGTTGCGGTCGGGGGCTTCGGGAGAGACTTCGAGCTGGGGCGGCAGGTTGTGCTCGGTCATCGGAGCGCACCTTTCTGTACGACGACGGCCGGGATGTGAGGGTGCTGGAACTCTATCGGTACGTCGACATATTGAGCAGAGCGGGTCACGTATGAGCGGAATATCGGTCGTTCGGTTGGCCTGAGCGGACATCTTGCGGCACGTCCCTCCCGTGTGGAGCGCGCGGCGCGCACGCCACGCCCGACCCCGTCGGTGATCGCCGGCGGCCATGCGGGACGATGGGGGCGTGGCAGGTATGAAAGGCAAGCAGACGGTCTGGGACATGGTCCGCTCGTTGGCGGTGATCGGTGTCGTCGTGGCGGGGATCTACCTCTTCGTCCCGCACGACGACGAGGCCGACCCGACGCGCACGGTCGACTACCGGGTCGAGACCCTGACGGCCCGGCGCGCGGCCCCGTACCCGGTGGCGGTGCCCCTGGGGCTCCCCCAGGAGTGGCGGGCGACGTCGGTCACCTACGAGCGCAAGAACGCGAACGCCTGGCACCTGGGCTTCCAGGACCCGGACCGCGAGTACGTGGCGGTGGAGCAGTCCACCGACACCTCGGAGAAGTACGTCACCAAGGTCACCCAGAAGGCCAGGGCCACGGGGCAGACCCAGCAGATCGGCGACCGCTCCTGGGAGCGCTGGGACGGCGAGAAGTACGACGCCCTGGTCCTGCGCGAGCAGGGCTTCGTGACGGTCGTGACCGGTACGGCGCCGGCCGACCGGCTGACGGCGATGGCCGCGGCGCTGGAGTTCAAGCAGGGTCCGCAGACGCCGTAGAACGGTAGACCCCGTAGGCCCGGCGCCTCGGCGCCTCGGCGTCGCGGTGCCCCGGCGCCCCGGTGGACCCGTGGGCGCGCGGCGCGCGAGCGCCCGAACACGCGGAAGGGGGGCCCCGGCGGGGGGGGGGGGGGGGGGGGGGGGGGGCGGGGGGGGGGGCCGGGGGGTGTTAAGGGTGTGTGGGAAATGGGGTTTTAAAT
>NZ_JBEZIB010000042.1:0-68807 GCF_040650855.1 Streptomyces sp. NPDC048606
CTTTGGCGTTCCGGGACGGGGCGGTCGGTCAAGGGTGGCCGAAGGCCATCGCGAAGCGACGCGAACGAAGTGAGCGCCCTTGAGGGACCGACCCGGCACGGAAGGACAGTGGACTGGCGGGAAACCCCCGACACCGTCTCGGTCCCGCCCCACGGCACACCGGCCCTACCCCCGCCGCACCGCACCCCGCCCGACTCGCCCCCGCCCCCGCCCCCGCCCCCGCGTGATCCGGAGCAGGGCCAGGGTCTGGAACAGGAGCAGGATCGCCGTCGCGGCCTGGGCGGGCCAGGCGTCCGGGGCGGCGCGGTCCTGCCAGGACGCCGCGCCGGCGAGACTCGCGCCCACCGCCACCGCCGCGATGAGGAAGCGGCCCCCGAGTTCGGCCGGGGTGCCGTGCGGGATGGCCGAGCCGAGGACGAACACCGCCAGCAGGACGGGGATCCAGGGCGCTTCGGCCTCGCCGAGCAGCAGGGCGGCCGCGCCCTCCACCGCGAGCAGCAGGCAGAGGCGCAGCAGGAATCCGGGCATGCACACATCATGCCGGGAAGGGGCCCCGGTGATCTAGGATCCCTCTCAAGGGGCGGGGTCGTGGTACAGAGGTCGTTGCACCCCTTGCTCAGGGGATGACGCCGGTTCGAATCCGGCCGCCCCGCCCCCCTCCCGCCTCAGACACCCCCGCCTCAGACACCCCGCCTCACGCACCCCGCCTCACGCACCCCTTCCCCCGGGCGTCGGCCGTACCGTCGTCAGCCAGGCCGCCGCCGCCGCGCGGGCCGCCCGGGCCGCCGGCAGGGGCAGGCCGAGGAAGCCGTGGAAGACCCCCGGGTGGAGCCGGACCTCGCAGTCCACGCCCGCCGCCGCCAGCCGGCGCCCGTAGGCCAGGCCCTCGTCGCGCAGCAGGTCGCAGTCCGCGAGGAGCATCAGGGTGCGCGGCAGGCCCGACAGGTCCGGGGCGCGGGCCGGCGATACGTGCGGGTGGGCGGGGTCGCCTCCGTACTGGTCCCAGTACCAGGCCATGTGCGCGGCGGTGTGGAAGTGGTCCCGCCCGTACGTGGTCACGGACTCGGAGCCCATCGACGCGTCCAGTGCCGGGTACGCCAGGAGCTGGGCGGCGATCAGGCCGGGGGCGCGCAGCGCCGTCACGGCGGCCAGGTTGCCTCCGCTGGAGTCCCCCGCCACCACGAGCCGGTCGGGGTCGCAGCCCAGCGCCTCCGCTTCGGCGCGGGCCCAGAGCAGGACGGCCAGGGCGTCGTCGGTCGCGGCGGGCCAGGGGTGTTCGGGGGCCAGGCGGTAGTCGACGGAGACGACCACCGCGCCCGAGCCGGCGGCGAGTTCGCGGCACAGGGCGTCGTGCGTGTCGAGCCCGCACATGACCCATCCGCCGCCGTGGAGGTAGACGACGAGGGGGCGCCCGCCGCCGGCTCCCGGGGCGGGGGCGGGGTCGTAGATCCGTACCGGTACGCCGTCCGCGCGGGCGTCGTGGACGCGGGCCACCTCGGGGCCCGGTGGACGGGGTCCGGCCGCGGCCGCGGCGCGCAGGGCGGCCACGTCTCCGGGGCCGGGGAAGCCGGCCGTCATCGCCTCGCACAGCGCGCGGGCGTCGGGCGAGAGCGCCCCGCCGTCGAGCGCCCGCCGGGTCCGACCCCCGCCCATCGGGTCACCACCCGCCGCGCCACCGTCCGCCACGTCGTCGCCCCTCATCCGATGTCCCCTCATCCGGCCGTCAGACCTCCGTCCACGGCGAATTCCGCGCCCGTCACGTACGAGGAGGCGTCCGAGCACAGGAACAGCACGAGGTTCCCGACCTCCCCGGGCCTGCCGATCCGCCCCAGGGGCACGTGGGACCAGTCGCGGCCCTCCACCGCCCCGGCGACCATCGGGGTGTCGATGGCTCCCGGGTGCACCGAGTTGACGCGGATCCCGTCTCCGGCCAGGTCCAACGCCGCCGACCGGGTCAGCCCGCGCAGGGCGAACTTGGTGGAGCCGTAGGCCGCGTGGCCCGGTATGCCGACCAGTCCGGCCGTGGAGGAGACGTTGACGACGGAGCCCCCGCCCGCGGCGCGCAGCACCGGGCTCACGGCCTGGATCCCGAGGAACGGTCCGAGGAGGTTGACGCGCAGCAGTTCCTCGAAGCCCTCCGCGCTCTGCCGCTCGACGTGGGCGGTGCGCCACAGGGCGGCGTTGTTGACGAGCGCGGAGACGGTGCCGAAGGCGGCGACGGCCTCGCGCACGACGCCGGCCCAGTCGGCCGCCTCCGTCACGTCGTGGCGTACGAAGAGGCCCTGGGCGCCCAGGGACGCGGCGACCGCGCGGCCCTCCTCCTCGCGGACGTCGGTGACGACGACCCGGGCGCCGGCCTCCGCGCACAGCCGGGCCTCGGCGGCGCCCTGGCCGCGTCCGGCGCCGGTGATGACGACGACCTTTCCGTCGAGGGAGATCACGTCCGCCTCCGTCCCACCCCTCCGGCACTACGCCGAACGGGAATATGTCTAGCAGTCATATCCGGGAGGGGGAAGGGCCCGACGGGGGCGGTCGTAGACTGCGCTGCGTGGCGGAACAGACTGGGCAAGAGACCGGGCAAGAGACCGGGCGGACCGCGGAAGCGACGGCGGGGGCGACGGCGGACGGGGTCGTGGAGGGGACGGACCGGCGCACGCTCCCGGCGACCAGCTGGGCCGTCCTCGGGCTGCTCTCCTTCGGGGAGGAACTCTCGGGCTACGACCTGAAGAAGTGGTCGGACCGGTCGTTGGGCTTCTTCTACTGGAGCCCTTCCTTCAGTCAGATCTACAGCGAGCTCAAGCGCCTGGAGAAGGCCGGCTACGCCACCTCGCGGATGATCGCCCAGGAGACCGGCACCCGCGACAAGCGCGTCTACCGCGTCACCGACGAGGGCATGGCCGCCGTGCGGGAGTGGGCGCGGAGCACGCCCGTCGACCCGCCGGTCCTCAAGCACGGGCCCATGCTGCGGCTGTGGCTGGGGCACCTGCTGGAGCCGGAGCAGATGCGGGAGATCGTCGACGGGCACCGCGAGTTCGCCGAGCGGATGCGCCGGTGCGCCGTCGCCGACGCGGAGGCCGCCGAGGAGCGGCCGGCCTGGGCGTATCCCGCGCTCACCCTCAAGTGGGCGGAGCGGTACTACGCCTCCGAGCGCGACCTCGCCACCGCCATGCTGGCCGACCTCGCGCGGCTGGAGTCCCGTACGGCCTCCGGGAACCCCGCCGCGCCCGCGCCGGGCACCGGGGCGCAGCCCGGCTGAGCGGTCGTGCGCGCCGGATCGGCCGCGGGGCGGCGGGCCGCGCTTTGATGGACGTATGACGACGAACAACTGGGCAGCGTTCGAGAAGGCGGAACCGGAGTTCGCCGGGGCCGTCCGGGCCCGCTTCGCGCGGTACCCGCACCACGTCCTGGCCACGCTCCGCAAGGACGGGTCCCCGCGGATCACCGGCCTCACCGTGGACATCCGGGGCGGGGAGCTGTGGCTCGGCATGATGCCGGGGTCGATGAAGGCCCGCGACCTCCAGCGCGACCCTCGTTTCGCCCTGCACGCCAACCCCGGCGCGGACGATTCCATGCCGGACGGGGACGTGCGGATCTCCGGGCGGGCGGTCGAGATCGTGGACCCGCCCGAGCTGCACCGGTACGCGGAGGAGACGGACTCCCCGCACCCCTTCCACCTCTTCCACGCCGAGGTGACGGAGGTGGTGCGGGTCGACGTGGACGGCGACGAGCTGGTCATCCGGTCGTGGACCCCGGCGCGGGGGCTGCACACCCTGCGCCGGGGCAACGACGACGAGCCGCCGCGCGAGGTCGTGCCGGACGCGGACCCGGCCCCTGACGCGGACGCGCCGGGCGACGGGCGGGCGTAGGGCCCGCGCCGGGCCGGGACCGCGTCGCCTAAGGGCGCGGAGCCGTGCCCGGGGCCTTGACCGGGGCCTTCCCCGGGGCCTTCCCTGGGGCCTTGCCAGGCGCCGCACCCGGGGCCTTGCCCGGGCCCGCACCCGGCGCCAAGAGCGGGGGCAGGGCCGTCGGGTCGACGTCGAGCCAGCTGCGGTCGATGTTGAGCGTGACGCCGCCGTACGTGGCGTCGTGGTCCCCCCGGAACTGGTGGGCGCGGCGCGGTCCGGCCCACAGGGCGCGGCGGGCGGGCAGGCCCATGTCGGTGTCGGTGACGGACGCCGCCCCGTTCCACTGGGCCACCCACAGCACCTCGGGCATCGCGTACGGGGCCTGGTGGTGGTGGGCGCTCAGGGCCTTGGCGCCGGAGCTCGACGAGACGTAGGCCGCCGATCGGTAGCCCAGCTCGTGGAGGCGTACCGTCCAGGCCGTGAGGTAGGCGACGACGGGCGCGTCCCAGGTGGCGCGGTCGCTGTAGCTCTCCAGGTCGTTGTAGAGCAGGGTGCCCGGGGCCAGGCCGAGGGAGCGGGCCGCGGCGGCGGCGCCGTCCGCGGCGACCCTGCCCTGGTAGTTGGCCCGGGAGGGGTCGGTGGACAGGCCGGTGACGGGGTGGCTCCAAGGTTGCGGGCCGACCCAGATCGGCATCAGGTGCCAGCCCGCCTCGGCCTGCCTGCGCACCCACGCGGCGGTGAGCCGGGATTGGGCGCAGGCGCGCGCGGGGCCGCCGATGTAGACGCCGACGGCGCCGAAGGGGGAGGCGGCCCGCCAGGTGTCCATGGTGCGCTGCGCGGGGGCGGTGCAGGCGTCGAAGCCCTCGCCCCTGAAGGGCTGTTGGGTGCTCCGCGGCTTGGGCGGCGCCTCGGGGAGCATCGGGGGCGCGGCCCGGTCCGGGGGCGCCGTGTCCGTGCCGGCGGCCCGGGCGAGGAGGGTGCGTACGGTGTCGGGCGCGGTCCCGTACGAGAGCGTGGCCATCACCCCGGGGCCGTGCAGGGCGTACCGCAGCTCGTTGCTGTCCGCCCCGGCGCGCGGCAGCGGGTCCCCGGCCCCGACGGGGAGGGTCGGGACGTCGGCGCGCGGTGGGGAGCCGGCGAGGGGTTCGAGGTGCAGGGTGTCGGCGCGGAGGGCGACGGCCCGGCGGCCGGAGCAGCGCTCCTGGGTGCCGGCGCGGCCGAGGTACAGGGTGGGCAGGTCCAGGCGGACGCAGGCGTCGGCGTCCTGGTCGAGGTCGACGACGCGCCAGTCCGCGGGGAGTTCCAGTCGCAGGCCCCGGTATTCGACGGTGTGCCCGGTGGACGCGGCCACGGGGGTGGGGCCGGCGGCCGCGACGGGGAGCAGCAGGGCGGCGGCGCCCCACAGGCACCGCAGGAGGGTTCGGGAGGGCATGGGGCCCATGGGTACCACCCGGGGCGGTCCGCGCCGGTGCTCCCGGGCGGCGCGGGTGGCCCGTACGGCCCAACCGGGGGCGGCGCGTCGTCCGTACGGCGGCGGCGGGTCCTCCGTACGGCGGCGGGCGGGGCGTGGTGGCGGGCCGGGGCGGTGCGCACCCCCACGGTGCACCGTCCCGGTCGCCCCTGCGCCCCGGTCCCGCTCGCCCGGCCCGCCCCCCGGCCCGGCGCCCCGGCCCTTCTCCCCAGGTCAGCAGCTGCGCGCGTCGGCCGGCGGTTTGAAGACGGCGTCCAGGGCCCCCTCGCGCTTCACCTCGACCAGCGTCCAGTCGAGGGTGGAGTCCTTGGCCGGCAGCCGCAGGTTCTCCGGCAGGTCGTCCTGGTCGAGGTCCTGCCCCTCGTAGATGACCGACAGGACGCCCGCGCAGTGTTCGGTGGCCGGGGGCGTGCTGTCGTCGACCTTGCCGTCCCGCGGGCCGACGGCGAGGGTCAGGGTGCGCAGGGCCTTGTACGTGAACGTGTAGCCGGACGAGTCCTTCGAGTGGGCCATGTCCACCCGGAAGTGGCTCAGTTTGACCGGGACGGACTCGCAGGGCGGGCGGGTGTCCTTCAGCCGGAAGAACACCCCGTCGTCGACCATGAACAGGGCCGGGGAGTCCTTGGTGTCGCTGCTCTTGAGGTTCTTGAAGTAGGAGGTCAGGCCCTGTGCGTCCAGGCCGCTGGTGGGCGTGCAGTCGGTGGCGGGCGTGCGCGCGCCGACCGGCCACGAGGGAAGGGGCGTGGGCGGCAGGACGAGCTGGGACTGCGTGGCGGAAGGCGACGGCGACGGCGACGGCGACGGCGACTGCGTCGGTGAGGGCGTGGCGGAGGGGAACGGGCCCGCCCCGATGTCGGCACCGGTCACTGCGTCCGAGCAGCCCGTGAGGAGGAGCACCGGCAGCGCCACCAGCGGGGCTGCGAGCAGGGGTAATCGACGCATCGGGCCTCCAGGGCGGGCGATGGCGGGCGGGGCGGGGTCTGCTTCGATGCTGGCAGCGCCTCGGCGCCGGCGGCATCCGTAGAACCGCCTACGTATCCGCCGCGCCGAATCCGGGTACCGCTCCTGCGGGGAGGCGCCATGGTGGACAGGACTCCGCTGGTCGGCCGGGGGGCCGAACTCGACCGGCTGGACGCGGTGATCGAAGCGGTGATCGAGGAGGCGGCCGGCGGGGGCGGGGGTGGGCCGGCGGTCGTGGACCTCACGGGGCCCGCGGGCATGGGCAAGAGCCGGCTGCTGACCGAAGCGTGCCGGCGGGCGCGTGCCCGGGGGGTGACGGTGCTGCGCGGCCGGGCCACCGAGTACGAACGGCACATCCCCTTCCGGTTGTTCACCGACGCCTTCGCCGACCTGGACCCGGACCTGCTGCGCGGCCCGCTCCCCGACCCGGCGGTGGCGCCGGTGCTGTACGGGACGGCGGCGGGTGCGGAGCCGGCCCCGTACGCCGGCGCGACCCCGCACCCCGGCGCGGCCCCGTACGCCGGGCAGGACGCGGCGGCGGACCGGTTCGCCGTCCACCGTGCGACCGCGCGCCTGCTCACGGCCCTCGCGGCGCCTCCCCCCGACCCCGGCCCCGGCCCCGGCTCCACCCCCGGCGGGGCCCGCCGTCGGCCCCGGGGCCTGCTCATCGCCCTCGACGACCTGCACTGGGCCGACCCGGCCTCCCTGGAGCTCCTCGACCACCTGGTCCGCCACCCCCCGCGCGGGGCCGTGGCGCTCGTCGTGGCCCGCCGGGACCGGCAGACCGCGCCGCGTCCGGCCGCCGCGCTCGCCCGGGGCGTGGACACCGGCGCCGTGCTGCGCCTGGACCTCGGCCCCCTGGACCGGCGCTCGTGCGTGGAGCACCTGGCCCCGGGGGAACCCCCCGAGCGGGCCGCGCGGCTGTACGCGTCCAGCGGGGGCAATCCGCTCTACTTCCTGGCCCTGCTCCAGGGTGCGGACACGGGCGCGGGTCCCGCCGCGCCCCCGACGGGCGGCCTGAGCGCGCTGCTGCTGGACGAGCTGACGCCGCTGACCGGCGGGCAGCGGCGTACGGCCGAGGCCGTCGCCGTCCTCGGGGACCAGGCCACCGCGCCGCTGCTGGCCCTCACCGCGCAGGCGCCCGACCCGCTCCTCCTGGACGCGGACCTCGGCGTCCTCGCGGACCGCGACCTGCTGCGGCCGGGGCCGGGCGGCAGTTGGCGGTTGCGCCACCCGGTGCTGCGGACGGTGATCTACGAGAACACCGAGCACCGGCGGCGTAGGGACATGCACCGGCGGGCCGCCGCCGCGCCGGCCGGCGCCGGGGTGTCCGCCGCCGTCCGCGCCCACCACGTGGAGCGGGCCCTGACCGGCTGGGACCCGACGGCCGCCGCGGCACTGCTGGAGGCGGCCGGCGAGGCGCGCACCACCGCCCCGGCGAGCTGCGCCCACTGGCTGGGCGTGGTCCTGGCCATCCTCCCCGGGACGGGCGAGTACACGGCCCGGCGGCGCGAGTTGACGCTGTGGCGGGCGAGGGCGTTGAGCGTCTGCGGCGAGCTGCGCGCGAGCCGCGACCTGCTCCTGGAGCTCCTCGCGCAGGTGGACGGGGCCGACGAGGACGGCGGGCTGCGAGCGAGCGCCGTCACCCTGTGCGCCTCGCTGGAGCGCCACCTCGGCCGGTACGGGGCGGCCGTCGCACTGCTGCGCCGCGAGCTGGCCCGGCGGCCCGCGCCGCGCCCGGCCGACGCCCTGTCCCTGGGGTTGGAGCTCGGCTCGTCCGCGCCGCACGCGCTGTCGTACGGGGAGGTGCGCGAGGACGTCCTGCGGACCTACGGGCTGGCGCTGCGGCTGCGCAACGGCCCGGCGGCGGCGGGCGCGGTGACCACGGCCGCCCTCGGGGAGACGTACGACGGCGATCCGGTGAAGGCGCGCGGGCTGGCCGACCGGGCCTCGGCCCGGCTCGACGCCCTGACGGACGCGGAACTTGCCGACCTGTGCGAGCCGTTGGCGCGGCTGGCGTGGACGGAGTTCTACCTGGACCGCTACCCGGAGGCGGAGCGGCACGCCGATCGCGGGCTGGCGCTGGTCCGCCGGGTCGGCCCGCTGCACCTGCTGCCGCACCTGCTGCTGTGCAAGGCAGTCGTCCACATGAACTCCTGCCGGCTGGGGTCGGCGCTGGAGCTGTGCGAGGAGGCGGAGGGCATCGCCCGGGGCATCGGCAGCGACGAACTGCTCGGGCTCGTCACGGGGAACAAGGCGCAGATCCTGATCGCGGCCATGCCGCCGGGTGACCCGTTGCCGCTGTCGGTCGCCGAGGAGGCGGTGGCGCTGGGCGGTTCGCGCAGCAGCTGGTGGACGTCGCTGGCGTGGTGCGTGCTGGGCTTCGCCGCCCTGTACTCCGGCGACCACCGGCGGGCCAGGGCGGCGATGCTGCGGGCGGGGCGCGGGCCGGAGCTGTCGGGGCTCCAGCCGACGCTGCGCCCGTTGTTCCTGGAGGCGTTGGTGGGCGCGGCGGTCGCGGCGGGCGATCACGTGGAGGCGGCGGCCTGGGTGGCGAGGGCCGAGGCGGACGCCGTCCGGCTGGGGCTGCCGTCCCAGCGGGCGTCGGCGCTGCGCAGCGCGGGCGCGTTGCTGGCGGCGCGGGGTGAGGCGGGGCCGGCGGCGGAGCGGTACGCGCGGGCCGCGCGGGAGGCGGCCCGCGCGGGCGCCACGCTGTGGGAGGCGCAGGCGCTGGTGATCGGTTCGACCCTGGCGGGGCGGGCGGGTGACCCGCGCGGGGCGGCGGACCGCTGGCGGCGCGGGCGCGCGCTGGCGCAGGCGGGCGGTTCCCTTCTCCTGACGGGGTTGGCGGACCTGTTCCCGCCGGGCCCGGCCCCCGTGCTGGCCCCCGGCTGACGCCGCGCGAGGCGCAGATCGCGGCCCTGGTCACGGAGGGTCTGACGACCCCGGCCATCGCGGCCCGCCTGTACCTGAGCCCGCGTACGGTCGACACCCACCTGTCGCACATCTTCCGCAAGACGGGCGTCACCACCCGGGCGGCCCTGGCGGCCCTGACGGCACGAGGAGACCTGTGAGCCCCGGGGCCCCTGCCGGTGGCGGCCGCCGTACGGCCCGCCGCCGGTTCGGCCGGATCCGGACGATGCGCCCGCCGCCGAGGCGGATAGCGTGGACGCACGTCGAGCGCTTCGGAGGCGGTCATGGGCGCCAGTGGGTGGACCAGTACGTCGATGCCCTATCTCACCCCCCGCGCCGGCGGCTCGGCGGACGCGTGGACGCAGGAGACCCGGGATGCGGGCAGGCGGGGTGGGCAGCGCGTCGTGTACGCCGGTGAGGCGGCGGCTCCGGCTGCCGTCGCCCTGATGCTCGACCTGGCGGAGGGTGACCTCGTGATCGTCCGGCGCAGGGTCATCGAGCTCGACGGGGAGCCGACCGAACTGACGGACACCTACTACCCGGTGGACGTCGCGGCGGGCACTGCACTGGCCCGTGCGGGGAAGATCCGGGGAGGCGCCGTGACCCTGCTCGCCGCGCTCGGGCACGTCGGCGCCCGGGTGGTCGAGGAGGTGACGGCCCGCGCGCCCTCGGAGGAGGAGCGCGGGCTGCTGCGCATGGACGCGGGCGAGCCGGTCCTGCGACTCGCCCGTGCCACGCGCGACGCCGCGGGCCGCGCGATCCAGGCGGAGGTGATGGTCATGCCCGCCGGGCGGGGGCGGCTGCGGTACGAGATCGAGGTCGGCTGAGTCCGGCCCCGGACGCCGACCCGGACACGCCCCGGGCTTCGCCGCCGGCGGGTGAGCCGCCGCGGACACCACCGCGCCCGCCATCCCTGGTCGGGGACATGGCGGGCGCGGTGTCGGGTGTTCCGCACGTCGTTGTGCGGGCCGTATGAGGGGTCCCGCCCTTCGCGTGGCGGGGGTGTCGCGCGGCGTGCCCCCGCCCGGGTGGGCGGGGGCCGCGAGCCGGTGGTGGTTACACCATCAGGGAGCGGTCCGTCGGCTTGACGGGGTACGGCAGGGCGCTGGTGCCGGTCAGGTAGCGGTCCACGCCGCGGGCGGCCGAGCGGCCCTCCGCGATGGCCCACACGATGAGCGACTGGCCGCGGCCCGCGTCGCCGGCGACGAAGACCCCGTCGACGTCGGTGGCGTACGAGGCGTCGCGGGCGATGTTGCCCCGCTCGTCCAGGCCGACGCCGAACTGCTCGACGAGGCCGTTGGCCTGGTCAGTGCCGGTGAAGCCCATGGCCAGGGTGACCAGCTGCGCGGGGAGGACGCGCTCGGTGCCGGGCTTCTGGGTGAGCTTGCCGTCGACGAACTCGACCTCGATCAGGTGCAGGGCCTGGACGTTGCCGTCCTCGTCGCCCTCGAAGTGGGTGGTGGAGACGGAGTAGATCCGCTCGCCGCCCTCCTCGTGGGCCGAGGTGACCTTGTAAAGCATGGGGAACGTCGGCCACGGCTGGCCGGCGGGCCGGTCCTCCGAGGGCTTCGGCATGATCTCCAGCTGGGTGACGGAGAGGGCGCCCTGGCGGTGGGCGGTGCCCACGCAGTCCGCGCCGGTGTCGCCGCCGCCGATGACGACGACGTGCTTGCCCTCGGCGGTGATGGGGGGAGCGACGTAGTCGCCCTCCTGCACCTTGTTGGCGAGCGGCAGGTACTCCATCGCGAAGTGGATGCCGTTCAGGTCGCGGCCCGGGACGGGCAGGTCGCGGGAGACGGTGGCGCCCGCCGCGACGACGACCGCGTCGAACCGCTTGCGCAGGTCGCCGGCGGTGATGTCGCGACCGACCTCGATGCCCGTGCGGAACTTGGTGCCCTCCGCGCGCATCTGCTCGATGCGGCGGTTGATGTGCACCTTCTCCATCTTGAACTCGGGGATGCCGTAGCGCAGGAGCCCGCCGATGCGGTCGGCGCGCTCGTAGACGACCACGGTGTGGCCGGCCCGGGTCAGCTGCTGGGCGGCGGCGAGGCCGGCGGGGCCGGAGCCGATGACGGCCACGGTCTTGCCGGACAGCCGGTCGGGGGCCTGCGGGGTGACGTCGCCGTTGTCCCAGGCCTTGTCGATGATCGAGACTTCGACGTTCTTGATGGTGACGGCAGGCTGGTTGATGCCGAGGACGCACGCCGACTCGCACGGAGCGGGGCACAGGCGGCCCGTGAACTCCGGGAAGTTGTTGGTGGCGTGCAGGCGCTCGCTGGCCGCCGTCCAGTCCTCGCGGTACGCGAAGTCGTTCCACTCGGGGATCAGGTTCCCGAGCGGGCAGCCGTTGTGGCAGAACGGGATGCCGCAGTCCATGCAGCGACCGGCCTGCTTGCTGATGATCGGGAGCAGGGAGCCCGGAACGTAGACCTCGTTCCAGTCCTTGAGGCGGTCGGCCACCGGACGGGAGCAGGCGGTCTCGCGGGGGGTGGTGAGGAAGCCCTTCGGGTCAGCCATGGGTCGCCGCCTCCATCATCTTCTCCGTGGTCTCGGATTCCGAGAGTCCGGCCAGCTCAGCGGCGTCCTTGGCGGCGAGCACTGCCTTGTACGTGGTCGGGATGATCTTGCTGAAGCGGGCCGCCGCGGCGTCCCAGTCAGCCAGGAGCTTCGCGGCCACGGTCGAGCCGGTCTCCTCCTCGTGGCGGCGCACCACATCGTGCAGCCACTGCTTGTCGGCGTCGGAGAGGGCGGTCTCGACCGCCTCGGCGTTGCCGGTGTTGACGTTGCGCGGGTCGAGGTCGATGACGTACGCGACGCCGCCCGACATGCCGGCCGCGAAGTTGCGGCCCGTCTCGCCGAGGACGACGGCCGTGCCGCCGGTCATGTACTCGCAGCCGTGGTCGCCCACGCCCTCCGAGACGACCAGGGCGCCGGAGTTGCGGACGCAGAAGCGTTCGCCGGTGCGGCCGCGCAGGAACATCTCGCCGCCGGTGGCTCCGTAGCCGATGGTGTTGCCGGCGATGGTGGAGTACTCGGCGAGGTGGTCGGCGGCGCGGTCCGGGCGGACCACGACGCGACCGCCGGACAGGCCCTTGCCGACGTAGTCGTTGGCGTCGCCCTCCAGGCGCAGGGTGATGCCCTTGGGGAGGAAGGCGCCGAAGGACTGGCCCGCGCTGCCGTTGAAGGTCAGGTCGATGGTGTCGTCGGGCAGGCCCGCGCCGCCGAACCTCTTGGTGACCTCGTGGCCGAGCATGGTGCCGACGGTGCGGTTGATGTTGCGGATCGCGACGCTCGCGCGGACCGGCAGGGCGGTCTCGGCGGAGTCGGCCTTCAGGGCCTCGGAGGCGAGCTCGATGAGCTCGTTGTCGAGGGCCTTCTCCAGGCCGTGGTCCTGGGCGACGAGGGCGTGGCGGACCGCGCCCTCGGGCAGGTCCGGCACGTGGAAGAGGGGCTCCAGGTCGAGGCCCTGCGCCTTCCAGTGCGTGACGGCCTTGCTGGTGTCGAGGAGTTCGGCGTGACCGACGGCCTCCTCGATGGTGCGGAAGCCCAGCTCGGCGAGGATCTCGCGCACCTCCTCCGCGATGAACTCGAAGAAGTTGACGACGAACTCGGGCTTGCCGGAGAAGCGGTCGCGCAGGACCGGGTTCTGGGTGGCGATGCCAACCGGGCAGGTGTCCAGGTGGCAGACGCGCATCATGACGCAGCCGGAGACGACGAGCGGCGCGGTCGCGAAACCGAACTCCTCGGCGCCGAGCAGCGCGGCGATGACGACGTCACGGCCGGTCTTGAGCTGGCCGTCGGTCTGGACGACGATGCGGTCGCGCAGCCCGTTGAGCAGCAGGGTCTGCTGGGTCTCGGCGAGGCCGAGCTCCCAGGGACCGCCCGCGTGCTTGAGCGAGGTGAGCGGGGAGGCGCCCGTTCCGCCGTCGTGGCCGGAGATGAGGACGACGTCCGCGTGGGCCTTGGAGACACCGGCGGCGACCGTGCCCACGCCGACCTCGGAGACCAGCTTCACGTGGATGCGGGCGACCGGGTTGGCGTTCTTGAGGTCGTGGATCAGCTGGGCGAGGTCTTCGATGGAGTAGATGTCGTGGTGCGGCGGCGGGGAGATCAGGCCGACGCCGGGCGTCGAGTGACGCGTCTTGGCGACCCACGGGTAGACCTTGTGGCCGGGCAGCTGGCCGCCCTCGCCGGGCTTGGCGCCCTGCGCCATCTTGATCTGGATGTCGTCGGCGTTGACCAGGTACTCGGAGGTGACGCCGAAGCGGCCGGAGGCGACCTGCTTGATCGACGAACGCCGCGCCGGGTCGTAGAGGCGCTCCGGGTCCTCGCCGCCCTCACCGGTGTTGGACTTGGCGCCCAACTGGTTCATGGCGATGGCGAGGGTCTCGTGCGCCTCCTTGGAGATGGAGCCGTACGACATGGCTCCGGTGGAGAAGCGCTTGACGATCTCGGAGATCGGCTCGACCTCGTCGACGGGGATCGACGGGCGGTCGCTGTTGAAGCCGAACAGGCCGCGGAGCGTCATGAGGCGCTCGGACTGCTCGTTGACCCGGTCCGTGTACTTCTTGAAGATGTCGTACCGGCGGTTGCGGGTGGCGTGCTGGAGGCGGAAGACCGTCTCGGGGTCGAACAGGTGCGGTTCGCCCTCGCGGCGCCACTGGTACTCGCCGCCGATCTCCAGCGCGCGGTGCGTGGCCGCGATGCCGGAGACGGGGTACGCCTTGGCGTGGCGGGCGGCCACCTCCTTGGCGATGACGTCGAGGCCGGCGCCGCCGATCTTGGTGGCGGTGCCGCTGAAGTAGGTGCCGACGAACTCCTCGTTCAGGCCGACGGCTTCGAAGACCTGGGCGCCGCGGTAGGAGGCGACGGTGGAGATGCCCATCTTCGACATGACCTTCAGGACGCCCTTGCCGAGCGCGTAGATCAGGTTCTTGATGGCCTGCTCCGGCTCCAGGCCGGACAGGAAGGTGCCGGCGCGCAGCAGGTCCTCGACGGACTCCATGGCCAGGTACGGGTTGACGGCGGCCGCGCCGTAGCCGATGAGCAGGGCGACGTGGTGGACCTCGCGGACGTCACCGGCCTCGACGAGCAGGCCCACCTGGGTGCGCTGCTTGGTGGCGATGAGGTGGTGGTGGACGGCGGAGGTGAGCAGCAGCGACGGGATCGGCGCGTGCTCGGCGTCCGAGTGGCGGTCCGACAGGACGATCAGGCGGGCGCCGGCCTCGATGGCCGCGTCGGCCTCGGCGCGGATCTCCTCGATGCGGGCGGCGAGGGCGTCGCCGCCGCCGGAGACCCGGTACAGGCCCGAGAGGGTGGCGGCCTTCATGCCGGCCATGTCGCCGTCGGCGTTGATGTGGATGAGCTTGGCGAGCTCGTCGTTGTCGATCACCGGGAAGGGCAGGGTGACGCTACGACAGGACGCGGCGGTCGGCTCCAGCAGGTTGGACTGGGGGCCGATCGAGGACAGCAGCGAGGTGACGAGCTCCTCGCGGATGGCGTCCAGCGGCGGGTTGGTGACCTGCGCGAAGAGCTGCGTGAAGTAGTCGAAGAGCAGCCGGGGGCGCTCGGAGAGGGCCGCGATCGGGGAGTCGGTGCCCATGGAGCCGAGGGGCTCGCCGGCCGTGCGGGCCATGGGCGCGAGGATGACGCGCAGCTCTTCCTCGGTGTAGCCGAAGGTCTGCTGGCGGCGGGTGACCGAGGCGTGGGTGTGCACGATGTGCTCGCGCTCGGGCAGGTCCGTCAGCTCGATCTCGCCGGTCTCCAGCCAGTCCGCGTACGGGGCGGCGGCGGCCAGCTCGTTCTTGATCTCGTCGTCCTCGATGATCCGCTTCTGGGCGGTGTCGACGAGGAACATGCGGCCCGGCTGGAGGCGGCCCTTGCGGACGACCTTGGCGGGGTCGATGTCGAGGACGCCGACCTCGGAGCCGAGGACGACGAGGCCGTCGTCGGTGACCCAGTAGCGGCCGGGGCGCAGGCCGTTGCGGTCGAGGACCGCGCCGACCTGGGTGCCGTCGGTGAAGGTGACGCAGGCGGGGCCGTCCCAGGGCTCCATCATCGTGGAGTGGTACTGGTAGAACGCGCGGCGGGCCGGCTCCATCGAGGCGTGGTTCTCCCAGGCCTCGGGGATCATCATCAGCACGCTGTGCGGCAGCGACCGGCCGCCGAGGTGGAGCAGCTCCAGGACCTCGTCGAAGGAGGCCGAGTCGGAGGCGTCCGGGGTGCAGATCGGGAAGATCCGGTCCAGCGCGCCGTCGCCGAAGGCGTCGGAGGCGAGCTGGGACTCGCGGGCCTTCATCCAGTTCCGGTTGCCCTTGACCGTGTTGATCTCGCCGTTGTGCGCGACGAAGCGGTACGGGTGGGCGAGCGGCCAGGACGGGAAGGTGTTCGTCGAGAACCGGGAGTGGACCAGGGCGAGCGCCGAGGCGAAGCGGCGGTCGGAGAGGTCCGGGAAGAAGGGCTCCAGCTGGCCGGTGGTCAGCATGCCCTTGTAGACGATGGTGCGGGCGGAGAGCGACGGGAAGTAGACGCCGGCCTCGCGCTCGGCGCGCTTGCGCAGCACGAAGGCCTTGCGGTCCAGCTCGATGCCCGTGCTGCCGTTGGAAACGAACAGCTGCGAGAAGGCGGGCATCGTGGTGCGGGCGCCGTTGCCGAGCAGGTCCGGGGTGACCGGGACCTCGCGCCAGCCGAGGACCGTGAGGTTCTCCTCGGCGGCGATGGCCTCGATGCGCTCCACGGCGACGGCCTGTGCGGTGCCGTCGGCGGGGAGGAAGGCGATGCCGACGGCGTACGCGCCGGCCTCGGGGAGCTCGAATCCCGCGACGTCGCGCAGGAAGGCGTCCGGAACCTGGGACAGGATGCCCGCGCCGTCGCCGGAGTCCGGTTCGGATCCGGTGGCGCCACGGTGCTCGAGGTTCCGCAGTACGGTCAGGGCCTGCTCGACGAGGGTGTGGGTGGCCTCGCCGGTGAGGTTCGCCACGAATCCGACGCCACAGGCGTCCTTCTCGTTGCGCGGGTCGTACATGCCCTGCTGGGCGGGGCGACCGTCCATGGGCGACCAGGCGGTGTTCAGGCCGGTCGCGGAGTGCGTGGATGCGGAACGCATCGGCTCTCCCGTCGTCGTCGTGGCATATGTGCATAGCCGAGGGACGACGTTGGCCCTCTGCGAAATTTCGTGCAGGTTACATGATGACGGCAATCCCGAGAAGCGGATATTGCGTTCCACCATGCGGACACCGCACGAAGCAGAAAGAAAAGGACCTTCAGCGGGCCGCAGGGGGATCCATGAGGTCTTCTGCGGGCACGACGCGGGGCGAAGGTCCCGGCGCGGAGCGGGCATCATTGCCCGGCGCCCTGGTCTGATGCCCCGCGGACACGGAATCGAAACCGCCGGGTAACGGACTACTTATGTTGCGTACTGCATAGTGTCTCACTCCCGCGCCGGTTAGCCTACGGCGCCACCGATCCAGGTTCCCAGGATGTACGTCACACCGGCGGCCGCGCCACCCAGGACGAGCTGGCGCAGCCCGCTGAACCACCACGAGCGCGCCGTGACCCGCGAGACGACCGCGCCGCACGCGAACAGTCCGACCAGCGCCAGCAGGACCGCCGGCCACAGAGCGGTCGCGCCGAGCAGGTACGGCAGCACCGGCAGCAGGGCGCCCAGCGCGAAGGAGCCGAACGAGGACACGGCCGCGACCAGCGGCGACGGCAGGTCGTCGGGGTCTATGCCCAGCTCCTCGCGGGCGTGGATCTCCAGCGCCCGCTCCGGGTCCCGGGACATCTGCATCGCGACCTCGCGGGCCAGCGCCGGCTCCACCCCGCGCGAGACGTAGAGGGCGGCGAGCTCCTCCATCTCGTCGACGGGGTGCTTGCTCAGCTGCCGGCGCTCCACGTCCAGCTCGGCGAGGACCAGCTCGCGCTGGGAGGCGACGGAGGTGTACTCGCCGGCGGCCATCGAGAAGGCACCGGCGGCCAGACCGGCCAGGCCGGTGATCGCGACGGTCTGCGGGGACACCGCGCCGCCCGCCACACCGGTCATCAGGGCGAGGTTCGAGACGAGGCCGTCCATGGCGCCGAAGACCGCCGGTCGCAGCCATCCGCCGTTGACGTCCCGGTGCGTGTGGTTGTCACGGTGGGCGGTGTGCAGCGGCGCTTCGATGTCGATGATGGACATGCCGTGGAATCTCCCCTTTTGTGCGAGTGGGTACGCGAAAGCAACGCGCAGCCTTGCCCGACGCGAGGCGCTCCCCCTGAACACCTCGAAACTACGCACGATTTCTGCCGCCCGCCAGCAAGGAAGGCCGTACTTACCTGGGCTTTCGTCGCTCGGCGACCGGGTGACGAGCTGCTCCGCGCCGCGTTTCGCAGCGGGCGACAAACCACATGCCGTGGCACAAATCCCCCAAGGGCTCATGATGGGTCCCCTTGACGTGGAGAGGCGCCCGATGGAGCTGATTGCATGCGATCCGCAGGTCCTCCTCGAACGGGCCAGGGGCGCGCTTCTCGGCCTCGCGGTGGGTGACGCGCTGGGCGCCCCCGCGGAGAACATGAAGCCCTCGGAGATCCGCGCCAAGTGGGGCCGGATCGAGGGCTTCGTCACCGAGGACCCGGCCGGCACCGACGACACCGAATACGCCATCTTCTCGGGCCTGTTGCTCGCCCGGCACGGCTCGGCGCTCACCGTCGCGCACGTCGAACGGGCCTGGCACCACTGGATCGCCGACCTGGACGAGGGCCCGTTCCGGGGCGCCGGGTTCTCCGAGCGCGGCACCCTGGAGAACCTGCGCCGGGGCCTGGCCGCGCCCATCTCCGCGCAGCACCGTCACGCCTGGTCCGACGGCCTGGCCATGCGGGCGGCCCCCTTCGGGGTGTTCGCGGCGGGCCGCCCGGCGGAGGCCGCCCGGCTCGTGGCCATCGACGGCACGGTCAGCCACGACGGGGAGGGCATCTACGGGGGCCAGGCGGTGGCCGCCGGGGTCGCCGCCGCGATGGCCGGGGGCTCCCCCGCCTCGGTGGTCTCGGCCGCCCTGTCCGTCATCCCCTGCGACTCCTGGACGGCGCGCTCGCTGCGGCGCGCGGTGACCGCGGCCCCGCGCGGGGAGCGGGCCGTGCGGTCGGCCGTGGTGATCGGCGGCTACCCCTGGACGGACCTGGCGCCGGAGGCCGTGGGCCTGGCGTTCGGGGCGTTCGCGGCCTGCCGGGGGGAGTTCGTCGACTCCGTCCTGACCGCCGTGAACATGGGCCGCGACGCCGACACCACCGCCGCCGTCGCGGGCGCCCTGTCCGGCGCGCTGTCCGGGGTCGACGCGATCCCGCGGCCCTGGGCCGAGGCCGTCGGGCCGGTCCGGGGCAGCTGCCTCCCCTCGATGCGGGGCTACCACGTCCTGGACATCGCGGACCTCCTCACCCCGGAAACCGAGCCCCGCCCATGACCCCGATCCCGTACCGGCCGGAACCCACGACGCTCACCCTCGGCGCCCCCGCCCCCGCCCCCTCCCCCTCCACCGCGCCCCCGGCCACCACCGCCGAACCGGTCGCCCCCGCCCCGTTGCCGGCCGCCCCGCCCGACCGGGAGGCGGCGCGCACGGGCGCCCGTACGCCCGAACCGGAACCCGCACCCGCACCCGCACCCGCACCCGCGGGACCCCGGCGCATCGAGGGGCTGCTGCTCGGGCTCGCCGCGGGCGACGCGGCCGGGTGGCCCGCCGCGCGGCACCGGGCCAGCCGGATGCCCGAATGGACCCGCCGCCTGACGCGCGAGCTCGACACCTTCGCGGAGCAGAACGCCACCACCACCCTGCCCGTGCCCATCGCCCTCAACCAGCCCCCCGAGCCGCTGCGCCTGGGCCCCTCCGACGACGCCGAGTGGGCCGCCTTCGCCGCCGAGTCGGTCCTCACCGCCGCCGGCGTCCTGCTCAGCGACCTCTCCCGGTCCCGCCGCATGCGCGCCGCCATCGACCTCGCCTGGAACGCCCTGGCCAGCGAGGTCGCCGCCGCCGCCGAGCGGGCCCCGGAGGTGGAGTCGGCCGTCCTGCCCCTGCGCGCCCGCATCTCCGTGCGCGCGGGCCTCGGCAACCTCGCCGCCGGTCTGCGCCCGCCCGCCACCGGCCACGACAACCCGCACTACTTCGACGACGCCGCCTGCGTACGCGCCTGCGTCTTGGCCGTCGTCCACCCCGGCGACCCGCACGCGGCGGCCGAACTCGCCGAGTTCGACGCCCGCTACACCCAGGACGGCGACGGGGTCCACGGCGCCCGCGCCATGGCCGCCGCCGTCGCCACCGCCCTCGGCGGCGGCGACACCGACGGCGCCGTCGACGCCGCCCTGGCCCAACTGCCCGCCGGCACCGAGATCGGCCGCAACGCCCGGCACGCCGTCGCCCTGGCCCGATCCGCCGCCGGCACCCCCGACGGCGGCGCCTTCGCCCTCGTCCCGCTCCTGGAACACCAGATCGTGGACCACGTCTACAGCTACGGGATCGCCGCCGCCGAGACCGTCCCCGTCGCCCTGGCCCTCGCCACCGCCGCCCGGGGCGCCGCGGCCGAGGCCGTACCGGCCGCCGCCTGCCTGTCGCGCGTCGCGGACTCCGCCCCCGCCCTCGCCGGCGCCCTGACCGGCGCGCTCGGCGGCGGCGACTGCCTTCCCACCGCCTGGCGGGAGGCCTGCCGCACCCTGTCCGGCTGCGCGCTCCCCCGCCTCGCCGGCACCGACCTCGTCGAACTCGCCGCACTGCTCAGCCGTACGGAACTCACCTCACCCAAGGGATGATTCGGACATGACGACGACGCTCACGCTGGAGGACCGGATCACCGGGTCGCTCGTCGGGGCCGCCGTGGGCGACGCCCTCGGCGGCCCCGTCGAGGGCTGGTCCCCGGACCGGATCGTCGAACGGCACGGCGGCCGGATCCGCGGGGTCGTCGGCCCCTGGTACACCGACTGGCGCACCGCCCGGCCCATCGCGCCGTACCACAAGGGCGACGGGCACATCACGGACGACACCCTCATGACGCACGCCCTGATCCGCGTGTACGACACCGTGCGCGACCACCTCGACGCCTACGCCGTCGCCGACCACCTCGTACCGGACCTCATGAACACTCCGCGCTGGATCCCCGAGTTGGAGGCCGAGGCGCTGCCCCTCCAGCGGGTGTTCCTCGCCGAGAAGTGGATCGTGACCCGGCTGCACTACGCGCACGTCGACCCCCGCGAGGCGGGCGCCGGCAACATCGTCAACTGCGGTGCCGCGATGTACATGGCGCCGGTCGGGCTGGTCAACGCCGGTCACCCCCGGGCCGCGTACGCCGAGGCGCTGGACGTCACCGGAGCGCACCAGTCCTCGTACGGACGGGAGGCGGCGGGGGTGTTCGCGGCGGCGGTCGCGGCCGCGTGCCTGCCGGGCGCGACGGCCGCCTCGGTCGTGGAGGCCGCCCTCGACCTGGCCAAGGACGGCACCCGCGCGGCCATCGCCGCCGTCGCCGAAGAGGCCCGCCGCCACCGGGACTTCGAATCGGCGCTGGGCCCGCTGCGCGCGGCGGTCGCCCCCTACGACTCGGTCGGGCCGGACTACCGCGCCCCCTCGCTGGGCGCCCGCAGGCCCTCGCGCCTGCACTCCATCGAGGAACTGCCCGTCGCGCTCGGCATGCTGCTGGTCGCCGACGGGGCCTACGAGCCCGCCGTGCTCGGCTCCGTCAACTACGGCCGCGACTGCGACTCCATCGCGGGCATGGCGGGCGCGCTCGCCGGCGCCCTCGGCGGCGCGGACGTCGTCCCGGACGCCTGGGCGAAGCAGGTCGCCGAGGCCAGCCGGACGGACCTGCACGCCCCGGCCGCGACCCTGGCCGCCGTGGCCCGGGAGGTCTTCGCCCTCGACGCGCGACGCCGCCGGGCCCACGAGCGGGCCTTCGCCGCCCTCGCCCCCGCCCCCGCCCGGTGAACGCGACCGCCGCCGGGGACCTCGTACGGCTGACCTGGGCCCAGCCGGAGGACCTGATCGGCCACGAGCTGCGCCAGGCGGCGGAGGACGGCCGCGACGCCGGGCCCCTGGCCCGGATCTGGCACGCGGCGGGCGGCCGACCGGCGCCCGAACGGGCCGGCACCTCCCCCGAGCCGGCCCCGCCGGCCCTGCGCGACCTGGCCACCCGACTGCTGGGCGAGCTCGCCGCCCTGCCGACGCCGACCCGGGCGACGGAACCCGCCGGCTGGCCGGCGATCCGCGCCTGCCTGACCGCCCCGCCGGCGCCGCCCGAGCCCCCCGCGGACGGCCTGCGGGCCCGGCTGGAGGCGGCGTGGCTGGGGCGGGCCGTGGGCTGCGTCCTCGGCAAACCGGTCGAGAAGCTCCCCCTCGACGGCATCCGGGCACTGGCCCGCGCCACCGGCAACTGGCCGCTGGACGACTGGTTCACCGCGCGCGGAGTACCGCCGGAGCTACTGGCCGCGTACCCGTGGAACCGCCGCTCCGCCCCGACCTGCCTCGCCGAGAACATCGACGGCGCCCCCGAGGACGACGACCTGAACTACCCCCTCCTCGGCCTGCTGCTGCTCCAGCGGCACGGCAAGGGCTTCACCACCGCCGACGTGGCCCGCCTGTGGCTGGACGAGCTCCCCGCCGGCCGGACCTTCACCGCCGAACGGATCGCCTACCGCAACCTGCTGCACGGCCTGGAGCCCCCCGACACGGCCACCCACCACAACCCGTTCCGCGAATGGATCGGCGCCCTCATCCGCGCCGACGTGCACGGCTGGACCCACCCCGGCGACCCGGAGGCGGCCGCCGCCCAGGCCCACCGGGACGCCGTCCTCACCCACACCGCCAACGGGGTCTACGCCGCCCTGTTCACCGCCGCCGCCCTCGCCTCGGCCGCCGGCGGCCGGGCCGACGTCCACGAGGCGCTCCGCGCCGGCCTGGCCGTCGTACCGCCCGGCTCCCGCCTCGCGGACGCCGTCCGCTTCGGGATCCGCGGCGCCCGGCGGGAGGCCGACTTCGACCGGGTCGTGGACCGGCTGCACGCCCGCTACGGGCACTACCACTGGGTGCACGCCCTGCCCAACACGGCACTGATCGCGGCGGCCCTCACCCACGCGGACGGCGACTTCACCCGCTCCGTGTGCCGTGTGGTCTCCGGCGGCTGGGACACCGATTCCAACGGGGCCACCGTCGGCTCCCTCGCCGGGCTCCTCGCCGGCTCCCCCGACCGGATCCCGCGCCGCTGGAGCGCCCCGCTGCGCAACCGCCTCTCCACCACCGTCGCCGGCTTCGACGGCATCGGCTTCGACACCCTCGCCCACCTCACCGCCCAGGAGGCAGCCCGCTCATGACGGCCATCGCCGTGCTCGGCAGTACCAACATGGACCTCGTCGCCTACGTGCCCAAGGCGCCCCGCCTCGGGGAGACCGTCACCGGACGGGAGTTCCGTACCCTCCCGGGCGGCAAGGGCGCCAACCAGGCCGTGGCCGCCGCCCGGCTCGGCGGGGAGGTGGTGATGATCGGCGCGGTCGGCGCCGACGCCTTCGGGTCCCGGCTGCGGGCGGCGCTCGGCGAGGCCGGGGTCGAGACGGCCGCCCTGCGCACCGTCGAGGGAGCCAGCGGCACCGCCCACATCACCGTCGACGACGAGGGCGCCAACAGCATCGTCGTCATCCCCGGCGCGAACGCCCGCGTCACCGGACTGGAGCCGGGCGACGACTCCCGGATCGGGGCCGCCGACAGCCTCCTCCTCCAGCTCGAACTGCCGCTGGAGGCCGTCGTCGCCGGAGCCCGCGCGGCCCGCGCGCACGGGGTCCGTACGATCCTGACCCCCGCCCCCGCGCGGCCGTTGCCCGCCGAACTGCTCGACCTCGTCGACCTCCTGGTGCCGAACGAGCACGAGGCCGCCGCCCTCACCGGACTCACCGAACCGGACCGGGCCGCCGAGGCGCTGCTGCACCGGGTCCCGGAGGTGGTGGTCACCCTGGGCGCGGCCGGGGTGCTGTACGCCGCCCGGGGCGCGGAGCCCGTCCGCGTTCCGGCGCACCGGGTGCGGGCGGTGGACACCACCGCCGCCGGGGACACCTTCGTCGGGGCGCTCGCGGTGGCGCTCGGCGAGGGCCGGTCGATGGAGGGGGCCCTCGCGTGGGCCTCGCGCGCCGCCGCGCTGTCGGTGCAGCGCCCGGGCGCCCAGGACTCGATGCCGACCCGCGCCGAGGTGGAGCGGGCCCTCGCGGCGGACGTAAGGGCCGGCGGGCCCGGGGCCGCCTCGTGACGCCGACGGCCGCGCGGTCGGACGCCCCCGCCGCCGGGAGCGCGCCGGGCCCGCTGGCGGGGCTGCGGGTGCTGGACCTGGCCACGCTGTTCGCGGGCCCCCTCGCCGCCACCCTGCTCGGGGACTTCGGCGCCGAGGTGGTCAAGGTCGAGCACCCCGAACGGCCCGACCCCTCGCGCGGTCACGGGCCCGCCAAGGACGGCGTCGGGCTGTGGTGGAAGCTGCTCGGCCGCAACAAGCGGACGATGACCCTCGACCTGTCCACCCCCGGGGGGCGGGATGTGCTGCTGCGTCTGGCGGCCGGCGCCGACGTGATCGTGGAGAACTTCCGCCCCGGCACCCTGGAGCGGTGGGGGCTGGGCTGGCCCGAGCTGTCCGCCGCCAACCCCCGGCTGGTCCTGGCCCGGGTCACCGCCTTCGGCCAGCACGGCCCGTACGCCCGCCGGCCGGGCTTCGGCACCCTGGCCGAGGCGATGAGCGGCTTCGCGGCGATCACCGGGGAGCCGGACGGCCCGCCGACCCTGCCGCCGTTCGGGTTGGCGGACTCGATCGCCGCGCTGACGACCGCGTACGCGGTGATGACGGCGCTCGCCGGCCGGGAGCGGACCGGGCGCGGGCAGGTCGTGGACCTGGCGATCGTCGAGCCGATCCTCACGGTGCTCGGCCCGCACCCCCTCTGGTACGACCAGCTGGGTTACGTCCAGCCCCGCACCGGCAACCGTTCCACGAACAACGCGCCCCGCAACACCTACCGCAGCGCGGACGGCCGCTGGCTGGCGGTCTCCACCTCGGCGCAGTCGGTCGCCGAACGCGTGCTGCGGCTGGTCGGCCGCCCGGAGCTGATCGAGGAGCCGTGGTTCGCGACCGGGGCGGGGCGCGCCGCCCACGCCCCCGTCCTGGACGAGGCGGTCGGCGGCTGGATCGCCCGGCACAAGGCGGAGGAGGTCACGGCCGCCTTCGAGGAGGCCGAGGCGGCCGTCGCCCCCGTCTACGACGTCCGGGACGTGATGGCGGACCCGCAGTTCGCGGCCCTGGACACCGTCACGGAGGTCGATGACCCGCAGCTGGGCCCGCTGCGGATGCAGAACGTCCTCTTCCGGCTGTCCGAGACCCCCGGCGGGATCCGCTGGGCGGGCCGCCCGCACGGCGCCGACACGGACGCCGTCCTGACCGAACTCGGCATGGGCGGGGCCGAGATCGCCGCGCTCCGCACGGAGGGAGCCCTGTGATCCTGACCTGGCTGTACGCGCCCGGGGACCGCCCGGAGGTGGTGGCGAAGGCCCTGCGACTGGGGGCCGACGCCGTCATCGTCGACCTGGAGGACTCGGTGTCGGCCTCGCGCAAGGAGTACGCCCGCGCGGCCACCGCCGAACTCCTCACCGAACGCCCGCCGGTCCCCGTCCACGTCCGCGTCAACGCCCTCGGCACGCCCTGGGCGGGCGCCGACCTGCGGGCCCTGTCCGGGCTGCACGGGCTCGGCGGGCTGCGGCTGCCCAAGGTGGACGCCCCGGAGCAGATCGCGCGGGTCGCCGACCGCACCGGCGGGGTGGCGCTGTACGCGCTGCTGGAGTCGGCGCTGGGCGTGGAGCGGGCCTTCGACATCGCCCGCGCCCATCCCGCCCTGCGGGGGTTGACCCTCGGGGAGGCCGACCTGCGGGCCGACCTCGGCGTCAGCGCGGAGGCCGGGCTGGACTGGCCGCGCTCGCGGGTGGTGGTGGCCGCGCGGGCCGCCGGTCTGGCGCCCCCGGCGCAGTCGGTGTTCCCGGACATCCGGGACCTGGAGGCGTTGGCGGCCTCCTGTGCCCGGGGGCGCGCGCTGGGCTTCCTGGGCCGGGCCGCGATCCATCCGCGGCAGCTCCCGGTGATCGAGCGGGCCTACCTGCCGGGGCCGCAGGAGGTCACCGCCGCCCAGGAGGTGGTCTCGGCGGCCCGGGCCACCCCGGGGGCGCTGGCCCTGCCCGACGGGCGGTTCGTCGACCCGGCCGTGGTGGCGGCGGCCCACCGCACGCTGGCCCTGTCCCGGCGCGGGATCGCGACCTGACCGGCCGCCGCCCGGGCCGGCCTCCGGCGGGCCCGGACGCGCCGGAGGCGCGCCGCGCGGTGCGCGGCACGCCTCCGGTGAAGCGGTTTCGACCTGCCCTGCGGGCTCCGGTCGCGGGGCGTCGTCCCTAGGCCTGGGCCGGGCCCTTGTCCGCCGGGGCCGCCTTGCGGAGGTCCGCCTTGGCGGGAGCCCGCTCGGCGTCGGGCTCGGCGTCGGGCTTGGCGTCCTCGACCTTCGCGGTCACGGGCGCGGCGCCCGCCGCGGCGACGGCCTTCGCGTCCGCGCCGCCCTTGCCGTCCTTCGGGTCCTTGCCGTCCTGCGCGCCCTTCGCGTCCTTGCCGTCCTTCGCGTCCGCGCCGCCCTTGGCGTCCTTCGCGGAAGCGTCGGCGGTCACGGCGGTCACGGCCGCGTCCTTCGGCTTCGCGCCGTCCTTGCCGGCGCCGTCACCGCGCTCCGGCTCCACGACCGCCTCGCGGCCCGGGCGCAGCTTCGCCGACAGGACGAAGTAGACCACCGCGAGCACGAAGACCACGATCGCGGTCCACACGTTCAGGCGCAGGCCCAGGATGTGGTGGGCCTCGTCCACGCGCATGTACTCGATCCAGCCGCGGCCGGCGCAGTACGCGGCCACGTAGAGGGCGAAGGCCCGCCCGTGACCGAGCTTGAAGCGGCGGTCGGCCCAGATGACGAGCGCGGCGACGCCGAGGCACCACAGCGATTCGTAGAGGAAGGTCGGGTGGTAGGTCCCGGCGACCCGGTTGGGGCCCTCGCTGATCTCCAGCGCCCACGGCAGGTCCGTGGCGCGGCCGTACAGCTCCTGGTTGAACCAGTTGCCCCAGCGTCCGCAGGCCTGGGCGATGGCGATGCCGGGTGCGAGGGCGTCGGCCCAGGCGGGCAGCGGGATGCCGCGCAGCCGGCAGCCGATCCAGGCACCGACCGCGCCGAGCGCGATCGCGCCCCAGATGCCGAGGCCGCCTTCCCAGATCTTGAAGGCGTCGACCCAGTTGCGGCCTTCGCCGAAGTACAGCTGGTAGTCGGTGATCACGTGGTAGAGGCGACCGCCGACAAGGCCGAACGGCACCGCCCACACGGCGATGTCCGCGACCGTGCCCGGCTTTCCGCCGCGCGCGATCCACCGCTTGTTGCCGAGCCAGACGGCGACGAAGACGCCGATGATGATGCAGAACGCGTAGCCGCGGAGCGGGATCGGTCCGAGATGGATCACGCCGGTCGACGGACTGGGGATATAGGCAAGGGTCATGGCAGACCTGACGCTACCCTGCCGGGCGGTACCGACCGCAACCCGCCCGGCAAGCTGAAACCAAAACCACACACGGCGCCGCCGCCGTTCAGCCTCCGGAGACCGCCCGGGACCCGGCCGCGGGGGCGGAGGCCGAGGAGGAAGCGGAACGGCCGGAGGAGGAGCTCTTCGACGTGGCGCCGGAGCCGTTCTTCGACCCGGAGGCGGAGGGCGAGGGCGAGGCCTTGCCCGTCCCGGTGTCCGCGCCGCCGCCGGCGGCCTTGGCCTCGACCTTGGCCTTGAGCTTCTGCGGGGTCAGCGGGTCGGACTGGTCGGCGAAGATGTCCTTGCCGTCGAGGAGGACCGTGGGCGTGCCGCGGAAGTTCCCGGCCTTGAAGGCGTCGTAGGACTTGGCGACCCAGCTGTTGTGGGTGCCGTCCTCCACGCAGGAGCGGAAGGCGGGGGTGTCGAGCCCGTCGACCTTGCCGGCCAGTTCCAGCAGCTTGGCGTTCTTGCCGTAGGCGTCGTCCGTCTCGGTCGGCTGGTTCTCGAAGAGGACGTCGTGGTAGGCGGCGAACTTGCCGGCGTCCTGCGCGCAGGCGGCGGCGTTCGCCGACTTCAGCGAGCCGGTGCCGCCCATGTTCCCGTCGATCAGGGTGACGATGTGGTACTCGGTCGTGAGCAGGCCCTTGGCCTCCAGCTCGTGGATGGTGTCCTTGTAGTTGGTCTCGAAGGACTTGCAGGCCGGGCAGCGGAAGTCCTCCCAGATCGTCAGTCGGGAGGGGGCGCCGGCCTTGCCGGTCTCGATGGCGAGCGCGTCCTTTCCGGTGGCGCCCGAGGGCGCGACCACGGGGCCCGCCTTGGCGTCCTTGGACCCGGAGCCCGCGTTGGCCGCGATCAGGCCGACGACGGCGGCCAGGCCCAGTACGCCGACCACCGCCGCCGAGACGACGAGGGTCCGCCGGCGCTTGTCGCGGGTCTTCTGCCGCTCGCGCTCCTCCTGGAGTCGCTCCCGGGCCGATCGTTTCGTCGCATCGCGGTTCGCACCGTCGTTCTTCTCGCTCACGTTCGGCCAAACGAAGCGGGGAGGCACTCGCGTGCCTCCCCGCCGTCATTTCCACCCGATCGGGCTACAGAACCCCGTCCGGGGCCCGTCCGGAGTCAGGACCTGCGTACGCCTTCCGCAAGCTCGCCCGCCAGGGCGCGCACGGCGGCCAGGCCGGCGGCCAGGTCGGGCGCGTCCAGCAGCAGCTTCACGAAGGCCGAGCCGACGATCACCCCGTCGGCGAATCCGGCGACCTGCTTGGCCTGGACGGCGTTGGAGACGCCGAGGCCGACGCAGACGGGCAGGTCGGTGGTGGCCCGGGTGCGGCGCACCAGGTCCTGGGCCTCGTTGCCGACGGACTCGCGGGTGCCGGTGACGCCCATGAGGGAGGCGGCGTAGACGAAACCGGAACCGGCGGCGGTGATGGTGGCGAGGCGGGCGTCCTGGCTGCTGGGGGCCACGACGAAGACGGTCGCCAGACCGTGCTTCGCCGCGTGCTCGCGCCACAGCGCGGACTCCTGGACGGGCAGGTCGGGCAGGATGCAGCCGGCGCCGCCGGCCGCGGCGAGTTCGGCGGTGAACCGCTCGACGCCGTAGCGGTCGATGGGGTTCCAGTAGGTCATGACCAGGATCGGGACCCCGGTGGCCTCGTAGGCCTCGCGCACGGTGCGCAGGACGTCGGCGATCTTGACGCCGCCGCGCAGGGCGATGTCGTCGGCGGTCTGGATGACGGCGCCGTCCAGGACCGGGTCGCTGTGGGGCAGGCCGATCTCGACGACGTCCGCGCCGCCGGCGATGACGGCCTTGGCGGCCTCGATGGCGCCGTCCACGGTCGGGAAGCCGGCCGGGAGGTAGGCGACCAGGGCGGCGCGGTCCTCGGACTTGGCCTTGGCGAGGGTCGCGCTCAGCAGTTCGACGTTTCCGGTGCTCACTTGGTCTCCCCCTCGGTGCCGTCGTACAGCCCGAAGTAGCGGGCCGCCGTGTCCATGTCCTTGTCGCCGCGGCCCGACAGGTTGACGACGATGAGGCCGTCCTTGCCCAGCTCCCTGCCGAGGTCGAGGGCGCCGGCGAGGGCGTGCGCCGACTCGATGGCCGGGATGATGCCCTCGGTGCGCGACAGCAGGCGCAGGGCCTGCATGGCGGCGTCGTCGGTGACGGCGCGGTACTCTCCGCGGCCGGTGTCCTTGAGGTAGGAGTGCTCGGGGCCGATGCCCGGGTAGTCCAGACCGGCGGAGATCGAGTAGGGCTCGGTGATCTGGCCCTCCTCGTCCTGGAGGACGTAGGAGCGGGAGCCGTGGAGGATGCCGGGCTCCCCGGCGGTCAGCGTGGCGGCGTGCTCGCCGGTCTCCACGCCGTGTCCGGCGGGCTCGAAGCCGACGAGGCGGACCGCGGTGTCGGGGATGAAGGCGTGGAAGAGGCCGATGGCGTTGGAGCCGCCGCCGACGCAGGCCGCGACGGCGTCGGGCAGCCGGCCCGCGCGCTCCAGGATCTGGCGGCGGGCCTCGACGCCGATGACGCGGTGGAAGTCGCGGACCATGGCGGGGAAGGGGTGGGGGCCGGCGACGGTGCCGAAGAGGTAGTGGGTCTCGTCGACGTTGGCGACCCAGTCGCGGAAGGCCTCGTTGATGGCGTCCTTGAGGGTCCGGGAGCCGGACTTCACGGCGATGACCTCGGCGCCGAGCATGCGCATGCGGGCCACGTTGAGGGCCTGGCGCTGGGTGTCGATCTCGCCCATGTAGATGGTGCAGTCGAGGCCGAAGAGGGCGCAGGCGGTGGCGGTGGCGACGCCGTGCTGGCCGGCGCCGGTCTCGGCGATGACGCGGGTCTTGCCCATGCGCTTGGTGAGGAGGGCCTGCCCCAGCACGTTGTTGATCTTGTGCGAGCCGGTGTGGTTGAGGTCCTCGCGCTTGAGGAAGACGCGGGCGCCGCCCGCGTGCTCGGCGAAGCGGGGCACCTCGGTGAGGGCGCTGGGGCGGCCGGTGTAGTTGACCATGAGCTCGTTGAGCTCGGCGGCGAAGGCCGGGTCCCCCTTGGCCTTCTCGTACTCGACGGCGACCTCGTCCACGGCGGCGACGAGCGCCTCGGGGATGAACTTGCCGCCGAAGTCACCGAAGTAGCCCTCGGTGTTGGGGACCTGACCCTCCGGGTCCGGAATGAAGAACGAGCTGGTGGACATGCCACGACTCCTACGGGTGCGGAAATGCGATGCCGACGGGTGGGTGCACCGTATTGCGCCGTCGGTCCGCGGCCCGCGCACCCCGCCGGCGGGCGGGTGGGGGCGTACGGAGGGACCGGCCCGCGGCGCGCGGGCACGGGGGCCCGGGGCGCGGGGCGGTACGAGGCCGCCGGCCGCCCGCGTCGCTGGGGACGCGGGCGGTCACGGACGGTCGTCGTCTACGGCGCGGCGGCGCCACGCCATCGCATGCCGTTGACCTGACCGGGCTCGGAGCCGATCACGTACCGCACCCGCCGTCCGTGGACGCGCCGGGCGGGGGCGCGGCAGCCGCGGGGGCGGCAACCGCGCGCCAGCGGCGCGTGCGCCGTCGGCACGCCGGCCGGGCCGTGGCCCGGTCGGGTGCGGACGGAGGGACGGGGGGTGGGCATCGGCTTCCTCAGCTCCGGCCGTGGCGCAGGGCGGGGTGGGCGCCGGCGGCGACGAGGTCGGCCACGGCCGCCTTCGGGTCGCGTCCGGTGACCAGGGACTCCCCGACGAGGACGGCGTCGGCGCCCTCGTTCGCGTAGGCGATCAGGTCGTGCGGTCCGCGGATGCCGGACTCGGCGACCTTCACGATGTGGGGCGGGATCTCTCCGACGATCCGCTCGAAGGTGGAGCGGTCGACCTTGAGGTCCTTCAGGTTGCGCGCGTTGACGCCGATGATCTTGGCGCCGGCCGCGACGGCCCGCTCGATCTCCTCCTCGTCGTGGACCTCGACGAGCGGGGTGAGACCGATGGACTCGGCCCGCTCGATGAGGGAGACGAGCGCCTCCTGCTCCAGCGCCGCGACGATGAGCAGCGCGAGGTCGGCGCCGTAGGCGCGGGCCTCCCACAGCTGGTACGCCGTGACGATGAAGTCCTTGCGCAGGATCGGGATGTCCACGCGGGCGCGGACGGCCTCCAGGTCGGCCAGCGAGCCACCGAAGCGACGCTGTTCGGTGAGGACGGAGATGACCGCGGCACCGCCTGCCTCGTAATCGGCGGCGAGCCCGGCCGGATCGGCGATGGCGGCCAGCGCGCCCTTGGAGGGGCTGGAGCGCTTGACCTCGCAGATCACCTTGACGCCGTCGCCGCGCAGGGCCGCGACGCCGTCCTTGGCCTGGGGCGCCTTGGCGGCACGCTCCTTGAGCTCGTCGAGGCTGACGCGAGCCTGCCGTTCGGCAAGGTCTTCGCGGACCCCTTCGATGATCTCGTCGAGCACACTCACGCGAGCGGCCCCCTTCCGGGTCGATGACGGTCGGCCGCCTTGCGGACAAGTACCACTGCAAGGTCGACACTCAAATGGTATCCGCAGGTCGCTGCGGCCTCCGCACGGAGCTCTGCGCGTCCCAGGGACTGGACAGTCGGAATATGTCCCTCCCGTAGCTCGCGTATGGACCCCGACCTGGGCTCATGGCGCGAGCGCGGCACCGATCGGGAGGTTGCGCACGACCGTGAAGGCGAGCAGCAGGGCGCCGATCCCCCACCAGGCGACGGGGGGCAGGACGAGCCGGGGCATCGGGCGCGCGCGCAGCGCCCGCAGCAGCCACAGGGACAGGAACGCGGCGAAGACGACGTAGCCGGCGACGGCCGCCGCGTTGGCGCCCAGCGCCGTGATCAGGTCCCCCCGGGCGACGGCGTGGGCGCTGCGCAGTCCGCCGCAGCCGGGGCACAGGATGCCGGTGAGGCGCAGCAGGGGGCAGACGGGGTAGTGGCCGGGTTCGTTGGGGTCGACGGCGCCGACGTAGGCGAACGCGGCGACGGCCCCGGCCAGCGTCAGCGCCGGGGCGGCGAGCCTGCGGGCGAGGGAGGCCGGGGAGGCCGGTACGGGCCCCCGCGGGGCGGGCGGCGGGGCGGGAGCCGGGGGGCCGGGAGGGGTGCGAGGGGCGTCCACCCGCCGATTCTCGCCGGTCATGACAAAAGGCGCAGCCCGACGGGGCCGCGCCTTTCGAACCTCGGGGATCGCGCTCAGACCTTGGCGGTGGCCCGGTTGGCGGCGATGACCTCGGCCAGGTCGCGGTGGGTCGCCTTCGGGGCACCCATGCCCGCGGCACGCATCGCGAGGCCGACGACTCCGCCGATCGCGACGACGACGAGACCCGCCCAGAACCCGAGCGGGTTCGCCAGCACCATGAAGGCGCCGGAGACGCAGAAACCGATGAAGGCGATGATGACACCGGTCCAGGCGGCCGGGGTGTGTCCGTGGCTCGTGCCCGCCATGAGTTGCTCCTCGTTGCTCTGTCGCGCGTGCGGTAGCGCACGCTCGGTCTCATTGTCCCGCACCGGCCCGCGGGATTCGCCGGCGGGTGGTCGCGGCGCGGGTGGAATCCTCAGCGGGTGGGGTCCTCGCCGCGGTCGAGCGCCTTCCACAGGTCCTCGGGCCGGTCCGGGTCCACCGCGGCGGGCCTGCGGGAGCGGGGGCTGCCGTCCCGCTCGTAGCGGCCGCCCATGGCCGGCCAGTCCCGGCCGAAGCGCAGGGCCAGCAGGCCCGCGCACAGGATCAGCAGGGCGCCGGAGGCGGCCACGTACGGCCACACCGTGTGGATCGGCTCCGCCACCCGGGCGGCGGTGTCGGCCGTGGCGGTGGCGGCCCGTTCGTCCAGGGCCCGGTGGTCGTCGGCGCCGGCCAGGGCCGCCAGGGCGGCGCCCAGGCCGCTCAGCGCGAGCAGCGCGGAGACCACCAGCCGGCCGGGGCCCCGTACGGCGAACACCGCGACGAGCGCGGCGAGCCCGACGATGGCCAGGGCCGCCGGGAGGCCGGTGACGGCCTGACCGTCGGCGGACACCGGGAGCGAGCCGCCTCCTACGGCGGCGCTGCCCCGGGCCCAGACCCGGCCGGAGGCCAGCAGGACGACGGTGGCGCCGAGCGCGCCGAGCAGCAGGGCGACGGCCACGCTGCGGCGGCTCCCGCGGGTCTCGGCGGCCTCGGCTTCGTTGGGGGGGTGGGGTGTGGCACTCACGTACCCCACTATCCCCTACGCCCTCAGCCGCGGTGGAGGCGGTTCGCCGCTGCCACGGCGCGGAGCACGGCGGAGGCCTTGTTGCGGCACTCGGCGTCCTCCAGCTCGGGCACCGAGTCGGCGACGACCCCGGCGCCGGCCTGCACGTACGCCGTCCCGTCGCGCAGCAGCGCGGTGCGGATGGCGATGGCGGTGTCGGAGTCCCCGGCGAAGTCGAGGTAGCCGACGCAGCCGCCGTACAGGCCGCGCCGGGAGGGCTCCAGCTCCTCGATGATCTGCATGGCGCGCGGCTTGGGGGCCCCGGAGAGGGTGCCGGCGGGGAAGCAGGCGGTGAGCACGTCGAAGGCGGTGCGCCCCTCGGCGACCCGGCCGGTGACGGTGGAGACGATGTGCATGACGTGCGAGTAGCGCTCGATGCTCATGAAGTCGACGACCTCGACGGAGCCCGGCTCGCAGACCCGACCGAGGTCGTTGCGGCCCAGGTCGACGAGCATGAGGTGCTCGGCCCGCTCCTTGGGGTCGGCCATCAGCTCCTCGGCGAGGTCGTGGTCCTCCTGCGGGGTCGCGCCGCGGTGGCGGGTGCCCGCGATCGGGTGGACCATCGCCCGCCCGTCCTCGACCTTGACCAGGGCCTCGGGGCTGGAGCCGACGACGTCGAAGCCGTTCTCGAAGCGGAAGAGGTACATGTACGGGGACGGGTTGGTGGCCCGCAGGACCCGGTAGACGTCCAGGGCCGAGGCCTCGCAGGGGGTCTCGAACCGCTGCGAGGGCACCACCTGGAAGGCCTCGCCGGCCCGGATGCGTTCCTTGATGTCCTCGACGGCGACGTGGTAGTCCTCGCCGCCCCACCGGGCGGTGAAGGGGGGCAGCTCGGAGTCGGGCAGCGCGGCGGGGACGTAGGGCGCGGGGCGGCCGAGGTCGGCCTCCATCGCGTCGAGCCGGGCCACGGCGTCGGCGTGGGCCTCGTCGACACCGGTGTCGAGGTCGTTGTGGTTGATCGCGTTGGCGATGAGCTGGACGGTGCCGTCCCAGTGGTCGAGGACCGCCAGGTCGGAGGTGAGGAGCATGGTCAGCTCGGGCAGGCGCAGGTCGTCCTCGGCGTGGTCGCCGATGCGCTCCAGGCGGCGGACGATGTCGTAGCCGAGGTAGCCGACCATGCCGCCGGTGAAGGGGGGCATGCCGCCCGCGAGGTCGCGGGGGGTGTGCAGGGCCTCGACGGTGGCGCGCAGGGCTTCGAGGGGGTCGCCGTCCGTGGGGACGCCGACGGGCGGGGTGCCGATCCAGTGGGCGGCGCCGTCCCGGACGGTGAGGGTGGCGGCGCTGCGGACTCCGACGAAGGAGTAGCGGGACCAGGACCGGCCGTTCTCCGCGGATTCCAGGAGGAAGGTGCCGGGGCGCTCGGCGGCCAGCTTCCGGTAGAGCCCGACGGGGGTGTCGCCGTCGGCCAGGAGCTTGCGGCTCACGGGGATGACACGGCGGTCGGCCGCGAGCTTGCGGAACGTATCGAGATCCATGGGGTGGGAACCCTACCTAGTCGGCGGCGCTGATCAGGACATCGGCATCGAAGCAGGTGCGGGCGCCGGTGTGGCAGGCGGCGCCGACCTGGTCGACCTTGACGAGCACGGTGTCGGCGTCGCAGTCGAGGGCGACGGACTTCACGTGCTGGTAGTGGCCGGAGGTGTCCCCCTTGACCCAGTACTCCTGGCGGCTGCGCGACCAGTAGGTGCAGCGGCCGGTGGTCAGGGTGCGGTGCAGGGCTTCGTCGTCCATCCAGCCGAGCATGAGCACCTCACCGGTGTCGTACTGCTGGGCGATGGCCGGAATCAGGCCGTCCGCGGAGCGCTTGAGGCGGGCCGCGACGGCGGGGTCGAGGGAGGACGTACTCATGGGGATCATTGTGCCGCGTGATGGGTGTGTCCACGGAGGGTTGTCCGCCTGATGGGCGGCGGATCGTGGCGGCCGGTCGTACGCTTGCGGCCATGTCTACCCATGCGAAGCGAGAACGCCTGCTGCTGGCGGACCTGTTGGAGGCGGCGGGCCCGGAGGCGCCGACGCTGTGCGAGGGCTGGAGCACGCGGGACCTGGCGGCGCACGTGGTCGTCCGCGAACGCCGGCCGGACGCGGCGGGCGGCCTGCTCCTGAACGTGCTGAAGGCCCGCCTGGACAAGGCGATGCGGGAGTACACGGCCAAGCCGTACGGGGAACTGGTCCGGCTGATCCGCACCGGCCCGCCCTCGATGTCGCTCTACGCGCTGAAGCAGATCGACGAGGCGGCCAACGCGGTGGAGTTCTTCGTGCACGCCGAGGACGTGCGGCGGGCGCAGCCCGACTGGTCCCCGCGCGAGCTGGACCCGGTGTTCTCGGACGCCCTGTGGTCCCGGCTGGAGAAGCTGGCCCGGCTGACGGGGCGACGTTCCCCCGTGGGGCTGGTGCTGCGCCGCCCCGACGGCCGGACGGCGGTGGCGCACAAGGGCGCCCCGGTGGTCACGGTGACCGGGGAGCCCGGTGAGCTGACCCTCTTCTGCTTCGGCCGGCAGGCCGCCGCCGCGGTGGAGCTGGACGGCGACAAGGACTCCATCGCCGCGCTGACGGCGGCCGCGCTCGGGATCTGAGCGGTCCGCGCGCCGGGCCCACCCCGCGCGGGGGTGGGCCCGGGAGAGCGCGGCCGGTGTCAGCGGACGGGGTGGCCGGCCTCGCGCAGGACCGACTTGACCTCGGAGATCCGCAGGTCGCCGAAGTGGAACACCGAGGCGGCCAGCACCGCGTCGGCGCCCGCGTCGATCGCCGGGGCGAAGTGCTCCAGCTTCCCGGCGCCGCCGGAGGCGATCACCGGGACCGTGACGTGCCGGCGCACCGCGGTGATCATCTCGGTGTCGTAGCCGTCCTTGGTGCCGTCGGCGTCCATCGAGTTGAGCAGGATCTCCCCCGCCCCCAGTTCGGCGGCGCGGTGCGCCCACTCGACGGCGTCGATGCCGGTGCCCCGGCGACCGCCGTGGGTGGTCACCTCGAAGGAGCCGGAGGCGGTGCGGCGGGCGTCGACCGACAGGACGAGCACCTGCCGGCCGAAGCGCTCGGCGATCTCCCGGATCAGCTCCGGGCGGGCGATGGCCGCGGTGTTGACGCCCACCTTGTCCGCGCCGGCCCGCAGCAGCTTGTCCACGTCCTCGGCGGTACGGACGCCGCCGCCCACCGTCAGCGGGATGAAGACCTGTTCGGCGGTGCGGCGCACCACGTCGTAGGTGGTCTCGCGATTGCCGGAGGAGGCGGTGATGTCGAGGAAGGTCAGCTCGTCGGCGCCCTCGGCGTCGTAGAGCTTGGCCATCTCCACCGGGTCACCGGCGTCGCGCAGGTTCTGGAAGTTGACGCCCTTGACCACGCGGCCGTTGTCCACGTCCAGGCAGGGGATCACGCGTACGGCGAGGCTCATGCGGACGGCTCCCGGTAGGCCTCGACCTCCACCTCGACGACCATGCTCGGGTCGACGAAGCCGGAGACGATCAGCATGGTCGCGGCGGGGCGGACGGCGTCGAAGAGCAGCTTGTGGGCGCGGCCCGCTTCGTCGACGTCACGGGCGTGCGTCAGGTACATGCGGGTGCGGACCACGTCCTCGGGGCCGAGACCGACCTGGGCGAGGGCCTTGAAGGCCACGCCGAAGGCGGCCACCGTCTGGTCGTACGGGCCGCCCGCGTCGCCGGCGGTGCAGCCGGAGACGAGGACGAGGCCGTTGCCGAGCCGCACGGCCCGGGAGTAGCCGATGACGTCCTCGTAGGGGCCGCCTGAGGAGATGCGACGTACGGAGCTCATGCGGAGCCTGCCTTCGTGACGTTCAGGGCTTCTTCCAGGGTGAAGGCCTTGGCGTACAGGGCCTTGCCGACGATGGCGCCCTCGACGCCCTGCGGGACCAGCTCGGACAGCGCGCGCAGGTCGTCGAGCGAGGAGATGCCGCCGGAGGCGACGACGGGCCGGTCGGTGGCGGCGCAGACGTTGCGCAGCAGCTCCAGGTTGGGGCCGGTCAGCGTGCCGTCCTTGCCGATGTCGGTGACGACGTAGCGGGCGCAGCCCTCGGAGTCCAGGCGGGCCAGGGTCTCGTAGAGGTCGCCGCCCTCGCTGGTCCAGCCGCGGCCTTTGAGGGTCGTGCCGCGCACGTCGAGGCCGATCGCGATCTTGTCGCCGTGTTCGGCGATGGCCTTGGCGGCCCACTCGGGGGTCTCCAGGGCGGCGGTGCCGAGGTTGACGCGGGTGCAGCCGGTGGCGAGGGCGGCGGCCAGCGAGGCGTCGTCGCGGATGCCGCCGGACAGCTCGACCTTGATGTCCATGGCGCGGGTGATCTCGGCGACCAGGGCGCGGTTGTCACCGGTGCCGAAGGCGGCGTCGAGGTCGACGAGGTGCAGCCACTCGGCGCCGGCGCGCTGCCAGGCGAGGGCGGCCTCCAGCGGGGAGCCGTAGGAGGTCTCGCTGCCGGAGACGCCGTGGACGAGGCGTACGGCCTGCCCGTCGCGGACGTCGACCGCGGGGAGGAGCTCAAGGGTGCGTGCGGTCATCACAGGGTCTCGATCCAGTTGGTGAGGAGCTGGGCGCCGGTGTCACCGGACTTCTCCGGGTGGAACTGGGTGGCCCACAGGGCCCCGTTCTCCACGGCGGCGACGAAGCGCTCGCCGTGCGTGGCCCAGGTGACCTTCGGGCCCTTGATCCTGGGGTTGGTGACCTCGAGGCTCCAGTCGTGCGCCGCGTAGGAGTGCACGAAGTAGAAGCGGGCGTCGGCGTCGAGACCGGCGAAGGCCTGGCTGTCGGCGGGCGCCTCGACGGTGTTCCATCCCATGTGGGGGACGACGGGGGCCTTGAGCGGGCCGACGGTGCCGGGCCACTCGTCGAGGCCCTCGGTCTCCACGCCGTGCTCGATGCCGCGCTCGAAGAGGATCTGCATGCCGACGCAGATGCCCATGACGGGCCGGCCGCCGGACAGCCGACGGCCGATGATCCATTCCCCGCGGGCGGCCTTGAGGCCCTCCATGCAGGCGGAGAAGGCGCCGACGCCGGGCACCAGCAGCCCGTCGGCGTCCATGGCCTTGTCGTAGTCGCGGGTGATCTCGACGTTCGCGCCGACGCGGGCGAGGGCGCGCTCGGCGGAGCGGACGTTGCCGAAGCCGTAGTCGAAGACGACGACGTTCTTGGTGGGGCGGGCTGCGCTCATTCCCAGATTCCTTGGATTCGCAGGACTCCGGCGGCGAGACACATCGCGGAGCCGAGGGCGAGCAGGATGATCACCGACTTGGGCATCTTCTGCTTCTGGAAGGAGTAGACGCCCCCGGCCAGGAACAGGCCGAGGACGATCAGGATGGTGTTGAGGCCGTTCACGGCTAGAGGGCGCCCTTCGTGGAGGGCAGGATCCCGGCGGCGCGCGGGTCGAACTCGGCGGCGTAGCGCAGGGCCCGGGCGAGGGCCTTGAACTGGCACTCCACGATGTGGTGGGCGTTGCGGCCGTACGGGACGTGGATGTGCAGGGCGATCTGGGCCTGCGCCACGAAGGACTCGAAGATGTGCCGGGTCATCGTGGTGTCGTACGAGCCGATCATCGGCGCCATGTTCTCGGGCTCGGTGTGCACGAGGTAGGGGCGGCCCGACAGGTCGACGGTGACCTGGGCGAGGGACTCGTCCAGGGGCACGGTGCAGTTGCCGAAGCGGTAGATGCCGACCTTGTCGCCGAGGGCCTGCTTGAAGGCGGCGCCGAGCGCGAGCGCGGTGTCCTCGATGGTGTGGTGGCTGTCGATGTGCAGGTCGCCGTCGGTCTTGACCGTGAGGTCGAAGAGGCCGTGGCGGCCGAGCTGGTCGAGCATGTGGTCGTAGAAGCCCACGCCCGTAGAGACGTCGACCTTGCCGGTGCCGTCGAGGTTTATCTCGACGAGGACCGAGGTCTCCTTCGTGGTCCGTTCGACCCGTCCGATGCGGCTCATGCGTGCTGCTCCTTCTTCAGTGCGCGAACCGCTTCCAGGAACGCGTCGTTCTCTGCGGGGGTTCCGGCGGTGACGCGCAGCCACCCCGGTACGCCGTTGTCCCGGACCAGGACGCCCCGGTCGAGGATCTTCTGCCATGCGGTGTGGGAATCGTCGAACTTCCCGAACTGGATGAAGTTCGCGTCGGAGGCGGTGACCTCGAAGCCGAGGGCGAGCAGCTCGGTGACGAGGCGGTCGCGTTCGGCCTTGAGCTGCTCGACGTAGCCCAGGAGGGTGTCGGTGTGCTCCAGGGCGGCCAGCGCGGTCGCCTGGGTGACGGCGGACAGGTGGTACGGCAGGCGCACCAGCTGGACGGCGTCGACCACGGCGGGGTGCGCGGCGAGGTAGCCCAGGCGCAGGCCGGCCGCGCCGAAGGCCTTGGACATGGTCCGGGAGACCACCAGGTGGGGGCGGCCCTCGATGAGGGGCAGGAGCGAGTCGCGGTGGCTGAACTCCACGTACGCCTCGTCGACGATCACCAGGGAGGGCTTGGCGCGCTGCGCGGCCTCGTAGAGGGCGAGGACCGTCTCGGCCTCGACCGCCGTGCCGGTGGGGTTGTTGGGCGAGGTGATGAAGACGACCTCGGGCGCGTGCTCGGCGATGGCCCGCTCGGCGGCGGCCACGTCGATGGTGAAGTCGTCGCGGCGCGGGCCGGAGATCCAGCCGGTGCCGGTGCCCCGGGCGATCAGCGCGTGCATCGAGTACGAGGGCTCGAAGCCGATCGCGGTGCGGCCGGGGCCGCCGAAGGTCTGGAGCAGCTGCTGGAGGACCTCGTTGGAGCCGTTGGCGGCCCAGACGTTCTCCCGGCCGACGGGGTGCCCGCCGGTGCGGGTGAGGTACTTCGCCAGCTCGGTGCGCAGCTCGACGGCGTCCCGGTCGGGGTAGCGGTTGAGGGTGCGGGCGGCCTCGGCGACGCGTTCGGCGATGCGCCGGACGAGGGGCTCGGGCAGCTCGTAGGGGTTCTCGTTGGTGTTGAGCTGTACGGGTACGTCGAGCTGCGGGGCGCCGTAGGGGCTCTTGCCGCGCAGTTCGTCGCGGATGGGGAGGTCGTCGATGCCGAAGCCGGCGGTCATGCGGTGGGCACCTTCCATCCGAAGCGGGCCTTCAGGGCGGCGCCGTGCGCGGGCAGGTCCTCGGCCTCGGCGAGGGTGACCACGTGGTGGGTGACCTCGGCGAGGGCGTCGCGGGTGTAGTCGACGATGTGGATGCCGCGCAGGAAGGACTGCACGGACAGGCCCGAGGAGTGGCAGGCGCAGCCGCCGGTGGGCAGGACGTGGTTGGAGCCGGCGCAGTAGTCGCCGAGGGAGACGGGGGCCCAGGGGCCGACGAAGATCGCGCCGGCGTTGCGGACGCGGGCGGCCCACGCGGCGGCGTCGGCGGTCTGGATCTCCAGGTGCTCGGCGCCGTACGCGTCGACGACCTTGAGGCCGTCCTCCAGGTCGTCGACGAGCACGATCGCGGACTGCCTGCCGGCGAGGGCGGGCCTGATCCGGTCCTCGACGTGCTTGGTCGCGGCGACCTGCGGCTCCAGCTCCTTCTCGACGGCCGCGGCCAGCTCCTCGGAGTCGGTGACGAGGACGGCGGCGGCCAGCGGGTCGTGCTCGGCCTGGCTGATCAGGTCGGCGGCGACGTGCACCGGGTCGGCGGTGGAGTCGGCGAGGACGGCGATCTCGGTCGGGCCGGCCTCGGTGTCGATGCCGATCCGGCCGGTGAAGTAGCGCTTGGCGGCGGCGACCCAGATGTTGCCGGGGCCGGTCACCATGTTCACCGGCGGGCAGCCGTCGGGGCCCGTGGTGCCGTACGCGAACATCGCGACGGCCACCGCGCCGCCGACCGCGTACACCTCGTCCACGCCCAGCAGCGCGCACGCCGCCAGGATGGTGGGGTGCGGCAGGCCGCCGAACTCCTTCTGCGGCGGGGACGCGAGCGCGATCGACTCGACGCCCGCCTCCTGCGCCGGGACGACGTTCATCACGACGGAGGACGGGTACACGGAGCGGCCGCCGGGGGCGTACAGGCCCACGCGCTCGACGGGGACCCACTTCTCCGTGACGGTGCCGCCGGGGACCACCTGGGTGGTGTGCTCGCCGCGGCGCTGGCCCCGGTGCACGATCCGGGCCCGCCGGATCGACTCCTCCAGGGCGGCGCGGACGGCCGGGTCCAGCTGCTCCAGGGCGGCCGCGATGGCCTCCGCGGGCACCCGGACCCGCGTGAGCTCGACCCCGTCGAACTTCCGCGCGTACTCGATCAGCGCCGCCGTGCCACGATGATGGACGTCCTCGCAGATGGGCCGCACCTTGTCCAGGGCGGCTTCCACGTCGAACTCGGCACGGGGCAGCAGATCGCGCAGGGCGCCACCCTCGGGGAGGGTGTCACCGCGCAGGTCGATACGAGAGATCACCTCCCAATTCTCTCAGACCGCCCACCGCCACCGTCCGCCCGTATCACTGGCTGATACACGTCCCGGATGTCACCGCCGCCCCTTAGCGTTCCCCTACGCGTGAATCGCAGCGGAGGGGGGCCGCCATGACCGATCCGTACGGGGACGGAAGACCGGGGGATCTGACCGATCCGGAGCACCGCCTGTGGCAGGCGTTCCGCACCGGCGGCGTCTGTGACCTCGGCGCGCACGTCGCGGGCCTGGACGACCCGCACGCGGGCCCGCAGTGGGGCCCCGAGCGCACCGTCCGGGCGGAGGTGGTGGCGCTCCTGCTGCTGGCCGGGCCGACGCCCGTACCCGGCCGGGTCGCGTCGCTGAAGCTGCGCGGGGCGCGGATCACGGGGCAGCTGAACCTGTCCGGGGGCACGGTGGAGCCGTACGTGGAGATACGGGCCTGTCGCTTCGACCGCGAGGTGCAGCTGTCCGAGACCCGCTTCAACACGCTGCGGCTGGACGACTGCGCGCTCCCCCGGTTGGACGCGGCCCGGCTGCACACCGAGGGGGACCTGCACCTGGCGCACTGCCGGGTGGCGCGCGGCATCCGGCTGACCGACGCGCAGATCGGCACCGACCTGCTGGTCAGCCATGCCGTGGTGCGGCGCGACAACCGGGGGCGGGCCATCGCGGCGGACGGGCTGTCGGTGGCGCAGGACTTCCAGGCGGACATGTTGGAGACCCACGGGGAGGTCAGTCTGCGCGGGGCGAAGGTCGGCGTGTCGATGAGCCTGCGCGGGGCCCGGCTGCGCAACCCGGACGGCCGGCGCGCCCTGAACGCCCCGACGCTGACCGTCGAGCGGACCCTGTACCTGACCTCGATCGCGTTGGCGCCCTCGACGGGCGATCCGGCCCGCCCGTACGACTGGGGGCGCACCCCGACCCGCGGCGGGCCGGCGCAGGCCTTCGAGTGCCGGGGCGGGCTGCGTCTGGACGACGGGCGTTTCGGTGACTCGGTGGACTTCTACGGGGCCCGCTTCGAGCTGCGGCCGGACCAGGAGGTCTCGCTGCGCCGGATGCAGACGCCCGAGTTCCGTTTCGTCGGGGAGGCGCCGGCGCAGGGCCGGGTGGTGGTCTCGGGGGCGAAGGTCGACAAGCTCGTCGACCGCTCCACGAGCTGGCCGGGCCCGGGCCGGGTGGCGATGGAGGGGTTCGTCTACGAGAACCTCGCGCCCCGGGGCCACTTCCCGCTCGCCCGCCGCCTGGAGTGGGTGGAGGCGGCCACGACCGAGTACTCGCCCGAGCCGTACGAGCGGCTGGCGGCGGTGTTGCGGGCCGGCGGCGAGGACTCCGACGCCCGCGAGGTGCTGCTCGCCAAGCAGCGGCGCCGCCGGGCCGGCCTGGCCCCGGCGGCGAGGGCCTGGGGGTACCTCCAGGACTGGACGGTGGCCTACGGGTACCGGCCGGGGCGGGCGGCGCTGTGGATGGCGGTGTTGTGGGCGGCGGGGGCGGTCCTCTTCCTGGGCCACCGGCCGGCCCCGATCAAGGCGGACGAGCACCCGCACTGGAACGCCGCTCTGTACGCGCTCGATCTGCTGCTGCCGGTGATCGATCTCGGGCAGGAGGGCCAGTGGAAGCCGGAGGGCGGTTGGCAGTGGGGCGCGGCGGCTCTGGTGATCCTGGGGTGGATCCTGGCCACGACGGTGGCGGCCGGGGCGTCGCGGCTGCTGAGGCGGGGGTGACGGCTCGGGCCGTCCGGCCACTACCCTGTGCCTCGTGACCACCGTTCGCCTGCCACTCTTCCCGCTGAACTCGGTGCTGTTCCCGGGCCTCGTGCTTCCGTTGAACGTCTTCGAGGAGCGCTATCGCGCCATGATGCGCGAGTTGCTGAAGTCGGCCGACGACGCACCGCGCCGCTTCGCCGTCGTCGCCATCCGCGACGGGCGGGAGGTCGCCCCGACCGCGCCGGGTCTGCCCGACCAGACGGCCCTGCCCGAGCGGGGCCCGACGGCGGGCTTCGGCGCGGACCCGATCCAGGCGTTCCACCGGGTGGGCTGCGTCGCGGACGCGGCGACGATCCGGGAGCGGGAGGACGGCAGCTTCGAGGTCCTGGCCACCGGGACGACCCGGGTGCGGCTGTTGTCGGTCGACGCCTCGGGGCCCTTCCTCGTGGCGGAGCTGGAGGAGCTGGCGGAGGACCCGGGCGACGGGGCGGGAGCCCTGTCGGAGGGGGTGCTGCGGGCCTTCCGCAGCTACCAGAAGCGGCTGGCGGGGGCCCGGGAGCGGACCCTGAGCGCGCCGCCGGAGCTGCCGGACGAGCCGTCGGTGGTGTCGTACCTGGTGGCGGCGGCGGCCGTGCTGGACATCCCGTCCAAGCAGCGCCTGCTCCAGGCCCCGGACACGGCGACGCGGCTGGCGGAGGAGCTGAAGCTGCTGCGCGCGGAGACCGCGGTGATCCGTCACCTGCCGTCCCTGCCGGCGGTGGACCTGACCCGCAGCCCGACGAGTCCGAACTGACCCGGCCGGACCCGAGCCGCACCCACCCCACCCACCGAACCGGCCGAACCGGCCGAACCGAGCGACGAACGGGCGAGATGGCGAAGAAGAAGCAGCAGACGGCGGGCACGCCGGCGATCGTGGCCCTGACCGCCGCCGGCGTCCCCTTCACCACGCACGCCTACGAGCACGACCCCGCCCACCCCTCGTACGGGGAGGAGGCCGCCGAGGCGCTCGGGGTCTCCCCCGCCCAGGTCTTCAAGACCCTGGTCGCCGAGGTCGACGGGGCGCTGACGGTGGCGGTGGTCCCGGTGTCGGGCTCCCTCGACCTGAAGGCCCTCGCGGTGGCCCTGGGCGGCAAGCGGGCCGTGATGGCCGACCCGGCGGCGGCGGAGCGCACCACGGGCTACGTCCGGGGCGGGATCTCCCCGCTGGGGCAGCGCAAGCGGCTGCGTACGGTCCTGGACGCGTCGGCGGACGCGCACGCGACCATCTGCGTGTCGGCGGGCCGCCGGGGCCTGGAGGTCGAGCTGTCCCCCGCGGACCTGGCCGGCCTCACCTCGGCCACGCTGGCCCCCATCGCCCGCGCCTGACGGGCCGCGCCGGCGGGGCGGCGTCATCGGGACTGCCGGGCTCCGGGGCTCCCGGACTGCCGGACTGCCGGAACTCAGGACGAGGAGGACGGGCGGTCCGCGTGGACGTGCGGCGGCGGGTACACGCCGTAGTGGTCGGCGCCCTTGACGGGTTCGCGCGGCGACCACAGGGCCGTCAGGGCGAGGTGGACGACGACGGCCGCCATCGGCCACACGAGCAGCACCCCGTGGGCGAGGAGCTGGAGCGGGGCGTCGAAGGGGACGCCCTTGCCGGCCTTGGCCGCCGCCGCGAGGAGGTCGCGGTCCGGGCCGAGCCACAGGCCGAGGCGCCAGCCCACCAGCGAGGCGAAGCACGCGCCGAGGGCCAGTCCGATCACCAGCGGCACTCCCCCGCGCCGCCGCCACAGGAAGACGCCGACCCCGCTCAGGACGCCGAAGCCGAGCGCCAGCAGGAAGAACGTGCCGTCGGCGCCGATCCGCGCCTCGCTCTCGGTGTTGCGCAGGAAGACGGCCTCGCCGTTGGAGACGTAGCCGACGCGGGGCGCGAGCCAGGCCCACAGCAGTCCGAGGAACACCCCGGTCACGCCCACCACGAGGGCCACGGCCGCCCCGTCACGGACGTCCGTCGCGGTGATGCCCGCGTCGGAGTCCGGCTCCGGCGGGAGCGGTGGCGCGTCGAAGGGGGACGGGGAGGGGGTCACGGCTTCGGTCACCCCCACATCGTGCCAGGTAACCCGCGGGGAGGCGTCAGCGGACCGCCGCCCGGCGGTACGCCCAGGTGGCGACCGCCAACGACAGGACGCCGACCCCGGCGCACACCCCGAGGTCGACCAGGACGGCCGCCCAGTCGGGGTGCGGGGCGAAGGTCTCCGCGAAGGCCTCCACCCCGTACGTGGACGGCAGCAGGTCCCGGGCCCAGACGACGACCTCGGGCATCCGCTCGGCGGGCAGCACCCCGAGCAGCAGCGCGGCGGACATGCCGAGCTGTCCGGCCAGGGTGGCCAGCTCCTGGCGCGGGGCGAGCAGCCCGAGCGCGGCGCCCAGCCCGGCGAGCGCGGCGCCGGCCAGCGGTACGACGGCGGCCAGGATCCACAGCCCGCCCATGGGCAGCCCGAACAGCACGCAGCCGAAGACGGCCGTGACCAGGGTCCCGGGGAGCGTGAAGGAGGCGTACGCGCCCGCCGCGCCCAGCACCACCGAGGCGGGCGGCACGGGCAGGGTGGCGTAGTGGTCGAGGCCGCCGCCGGCCCGGAGCTGGCCGAAGTACTGCGCGAGCAGGTTCAGGGCGACGAAGGCGACGACGAGGACCGAGGAGCCCGCGACGACGGCGCGGGCCTCGGAGCCGCCGTCCACGACGCCCCGCATGAGGATCATGATGCCGACGGACTGGAAGGTCGCCACGAACAGCAGCGGGATCCGCGCCACCCGGGCGCGGGACAGCTGGGCCCGGTAGACGGCCGCCAGGGCGGGCAGGAGCCGTGCCCTCGGGGCGAGGACACCGACAGCGGTGGTGGTCACGACTTGACCAGACCCTTCATCCGTCCACCCAGCGCGAGGTAGACGTCCTCCAGGCTCGGCGTGGCCAACGTGAAATCGTCGAGGGCGGCGAAGGCCGGCCCTCCGGTGACGGCGGCGACCGCGGCGCGGGCCTCGTCCGGTGTCAGCCGCAGCACCCACTTGCGTCCGGACTCGGCGGCCCGGGGGGCCAGGTCCGCGACCTCGGGCACGTCGAGCGGGGGCCCGGTGCGCCACACCAGCTCCAGGCGGACCTCTCCGGAGACCTTCGCCTTGAGTCCGGAGGGGGTGTCGCAGGCGATGACCTTGCCCTGGTCGACGACGGCGACCCGGTCGAGGACGGTCTCGGCCTCGATGACGTTGTGGGTGACGAGGAGGACGGTGGCCCCGTGCCGCGCGCGGCGCCGGTCCACGGCGTCCCACACGGCCCGGCGGGCCACCGGGTCCATGCCGGTGGTGGGTTCGTCGAGGACCAGGACGGGCCGTTCCCCCACGAGCGCGGCGGCGAAGCAGGCGAGGCGCCGCTGGCCGCCGGACAGCTTCTTCAGGGGACGTGCGGCGATCTCGGTCAGCCCGAGCTCCTCCAGGACCTCGTCCCGCGCGGTCCGCGCCTCGCGGGCGCCGAGCCCGCGCAGCCGGCCGGTGGTCTCGGCGGCCAGGGAGACGGTCAGCTCGTCGAGGGCGGTGGACTCCTGTCCGAGGTAGGCGAGGAGTCGGGCCGCCCGCTCGGGGTGGCGTACGAGGTCGTGCCCGAGCAGGGTCACGGTGCCGGAGTCGGGCCGCAGCAGTCCGGTCAGCTGGCGGACCAGGGTGGACTTGCCGGCGCCGTTGGGGCCGAGCAGGCCGAAGACCTCCCCGCGCCGGACCTCCAGGCAGATCCCGTCGGTGGCGCGGACCTCGGGCAGGGCGGGGGCCCCGCGCCTGCCCCGTACGGCGGGGTACGTCTTGACCAGGTCACGCACCGCGCACACCACGTCGGGGGCCGATCCGGCGCCCTCTGCCGTGGTGTTTCCCGCCTGTGCTGTGCCCGTACTCACGAGGGAGCAGCCTACGCGGCTTCCACCCCTACTCGGCCGCCGGGGTGGCCGGGCCGGCCGGAAGCGTCGTCCCCGGGGCGGCGGGGGCGGCCGGTGGGGCGGGGACGTGGTCGGCGGCGGCGCGGACGTCGATCTCCCGCCAGAACCCGGCGCGGATGGCGTAGCGGTCGTGTTCGTCGATCTGGTCGTCCTTGTGCGCGAGCAGGCCGAAGCGGGCGGCGTAGCGCAGCAGCTCCCCGTCGATGCGGTGCGGGACGCGCGGGTACATGGTGGCCAGCTTCTGGAGGTGGACGGTCTCGGGGAGGCGTTCCATCCAGCGCCGGGCGAACACCTGGCCGACCTCGAACGGGTCACCGCCGACGGTGGTGATGTCCTCCTCGCGGTCGGCCCAGCGCTGTTCGGCGCTGGTGAGCTGGGCGAGGGTGGGCAGGGAGGCCGTCTCGGCGGGTTCGCCGAGGGGGCCGGCGCGGTCGATCCAGCCCTTGTCGGAGGACCAGCGCAGGGCGCTGCCGGCCGGGCTGTTCCCGTTGGCGCCCTGGTGGCCGCCGGGCGCGGCCGGCGCGGCCTGGCCGGGGGCGCGCAGGACGGCGAGGTCCTTGGGGGTGGGGACGGGTTTGGCGGCCTCGGTGGCGGGCGCCGGTACGGGCGCTCCGTTCGGCGGGGTGCGGGGGGTGGTGGGGGCGCCGTTGCGGGCGGCCTCGGCGAGGGCGGCCTCGGGCAGCGGCGCGGAGAGGATCGCGGCGATCTCGGGGCGCGGGGCGGGCGGCGGGGAGCAGAGTCCGGCGAGGTCGCGGGCGCGGACGGCGCGGGTGATCCAGGCGCGGTCCAGGACGCTGCGCTCGTCGGCCTCGGCGACGAGGTCCTCGGACTGGTTGTAGTCCCCGTCGGCGGCCTGGACGGCCCACAGGTGGACGGCGACCCCGTGTTCCTTCGCGGACATCAGGCCGGGGAGCAGGTCGCCGTCGCCGGTGACGAGGACCACGTCGGAGCAGGCCCGGTTGCGGGCCAGTTCGGTCAGCTCGGCGTGCATGGCGGCGTCGACGCCCTTCTGCGCCCAGCGGCCGTCGCTTCGGGTCAGGGCGCCGAGGCGGACGGTGACGCGGGACATGACCCGCAGCCGCCGGTGCTCGGGTTGCGGCACCCGGTCGGGTGCCCCGTCGAACCAGTAGATGCGCAGGAGCGGCTGGGCGGTGTCGGCCTCGGCGCGTTCGCGCAGGCCCTGGATGAGGGCGGCGTGGTCGACGGTGATGCGGGAGCGGGAGGGCTCTCCGGCGAGGAGGCTGGCGGCGGCGCCGAGCAGGTATCCGGCGTCCACCAGGACGACGCAACGGTCCACGCGTTCCACCCTCTTCCCCGGGGGTCCTCATGCTGTTCTTGCGGCGGATGCCCCGAGTCTGCCCGACCGCAAGGGTGTTGACGGCCGGAACTCGATCATCGGCGTGGCGGATCTCGCGCGGGCGGGGTGAAGAGGCCTTCACCCCGGCCGGCAATGATCCAAAATGCGGGCTTTGTGGGGGTGTGTGAGTGTGAAGGCGGCCCTGGTCCCTACACACCCCACGGAGGCATTCCATGGCCAAGAACAAGAACCAGAAGCAGCCCGCGAAGCAGCAGCCGCGCTCCGGGCAGGATACGGGCAAGGGCACTTCGGAGACCGAGTCGATGCCCGCGTCGTCGGCGCCGAGTCCGATGGACATGGCCCACAAGCGCAAGGAAAAGAAGTTCGGCCACAACTGAGGTCCGTCGACGCGGAAGGGCTCGCCCGGCAGTGCCGGGCGAGCCCTCGCGCGTGGGTGGGGCCCCTGGGGGCCGAAGGTCTAGCCGGCCAGGCAGGACGGACCGAGCAGCACCTTGAGGTCGCCGAAGAGGGCGGGGTCGGGCTGGACCCGGTGGCGGTCGAGGCGCAGCACGGTGGTGGTGCGCGGGCCCTGGAGCTTGATGCGGACCTCGGTGTTGCCCTTGTGGTGGCGCAGGATCTCGCCCAGTCGGGTCACCATGGGCGGGGTGACCTTGACCGTGGGGATGGTGAGGACGACGGGGGCGTTGGTGCCGGCCGAGGAGAGGTCGGGGACCATCATCTCCATCGCGACCAGGCGGGGCACGTCCTCGCGCTTGTCCAGGCGGCCCTTGACGAAGACGACCGTGTCCTCGACCAGCTGGGTGGAGACGAGCTGGTAGGTCGCGGGGAAGAACATGCACTCGATGGAGCCGGCCAGGTCCTCGACGGTGGCGATGGCCCAGGCGTTGCCCTGCTTGGTCATCTTGCGCTGGAGGCCGGAGATGATGCCGCCGATGGTGACGACGGCGCCGTCGGAGTGCTCGCCGCCCGTCAGCTGGGAGATGCCGGCGTCGGTCTTGTCGGACAGCACGTGTTCGAGGCCGAACAGCGGGTGGTCGGAGACGTAGAGGCCGAGCATCTCGCGCTCCTGGGCGAGCAGGTAGGACTTCTCCCACTCGACGTCGGAGAACTCCACGTCGAGTCCGAAGCCGGGCTCGTCGCCGGCCGTCTCGTCACCCATTCCGCCGAAGAGGTCGAACTGTCCCTCGGCCTCCTTGCGCTTGACGGCGACCACGTTGTCGATCATCGATTCGTGGTGGGCGACCAGGCCCTTGCGGGTGTGTCCCATCTCGTCGTAGGCGCCGGCCTTGATCAGCGACTCGACGGTGCGCTTGTTGCAGACGACGGCCTCGACCTTGTCGAGGAAGTCGGGGAAGGAGGAGTACTTCCCCTTGGCCTTCCTGGTCTTGATGATCGACTCGACGACGTTCTGACCGACGTTGCGCACGGCGGTGAGGCCGAAGAGGATCACGTCGTCGCCCTGGGCGGCGAAGTTGGACTCCGACTCGTTCACGTTCGGCGGGAGCACCTTGATGCCCATGCGGCGGCACTCGTTCAGGTAGATCGCGGACTTGTCCTTGTCGTCCTTGACCGAGGTGAGGAGGCCGGCCATGTACTCGGCGGGGTAGTTCGCCTTGAGGTAGGCCGTCCAGTAGGAGACCAGGCCGTACGCGGCCGAGTGGGCCTTGTTGAACGCGTAGCCGGCGAAGGGCACCAGGACGTCCCAGAGCGCCTGGATGGCCTGGTCGGTGTAGCCGTTCTTGCGGGCGCCCGCCTGGAAGATGGTGAAGTTCTTCGCCAGCTCCTCGGGCTTCTTCTTGCCCATCACGCGGCGCAGGATGTCGGCCTCGCCCAGCGAGTACCCGGCGATGATCTGGGCGGCCTTCTGCACCTGCTCCTGGTAGACGATCAGGCCGTAGGTGACCGCGAGCACCTCTTCGAGGGGCTTCTCCAGGTCGGGGTGGATCGGGGTGATGTCCTGCTGCTTGTTCTTGCGCAGGGCGTAGTTCGTGTGCGAGTTCATGCCCATCGGGCCCGGCCGGTAGAGGGCCGAGACGGCGGAGATGTCCTCGAAGTTGTCGGGCTTCATCAGGCGCAGCAGGGAGCGCATGGGGCCGCCGTCGAACTGGAAGACGCCGAGGGTGTCGCCGCGGCCGAGCAGTTCGAAGGTCTTGGGGTCGTCGAGCGGCAGGGCCAGGAGGTCGATGTCGATCCCCTTGTTGGCCTTCACCATCTTGACGGCGTCGTCCATGATCGTGAGGTTGCGCAGGCCGAGGAAGTCCATCTTCAGCAGGCCGAGCGACTCGCAGCTCGGGTAGTCCCACTGGGTGATGGTCACCTGGTCGGAGTGGCGCACCCAGACGGGCACGTGGTCGGTGATCGTCTCGCTGGACATGATCACGCCGGCGGCGTGCACGCCCATCTGGCGGACCAGGCCCTCCACGCCGCGGGCGGTGTCGATGACCTTCTTCACGTCCGGCTCGTTCTCGTACATCCCGCGGATCTCGCCGGCCTCGCCGTAGCGGGGGTGCGCGGGGTCGAGGATGCCGGAGAGCGGGATGCCCTTGCCGAGGACGTCGGCGGGCATGGCCTTGGTGAGGCGGTCGCCCATGGCGTACGGGTAGCCGAGGACGCGCGCGGAGTCCTTGATCGCGTTCTTGGCCTTGATGGTGCCGTAGGTGCCGATCATGGCGACCTTGTCGGCGCCGTACTTCTCGGTCACGTACCGGATCACCTCGACGCGCCGACGCTCGTCGAAGTCGATGTCGACGTCGGGCATGGAGACGCGCTCGGGGTTGAGGAAGCGCTCGAAGATCAGGCCGTGGGTGAGCGGGTCGAGGTCGGTGATGCCCATGGCGTAGGCGACGATCGAGCCGGCCGCGGAGCCTCGGCCGGGGCCGACCGCGATGCCCTGGTTCTTGGCCCACATGATGAAGTCGGCGACCACGAGGAAGTAGCCGGGGAAGCCCATCGAGATGATGGTGTCCATCTCGTACTCGGCCTGCTTCATCCGGTCGTCCGGAATGCCTCCGGGGTAGCGGCGGTGCATGCCGCGCATGGTCTCCTCGCGGAACCACGTCACCTCGGTGTAGCCGTCCGGGATGTCGAACTTCGGCATCAGGTTCCGGAACTTGAACATGCCCTCGGTGTCGATCTGGTCCGCGACCAGCTTCGTGTTGGCGCAGCCCTCCTGCCAGGCGTCCGAGGAGTCGATCGCGTACATCTCGTCGGTCGACTTCAGGTAGTAGCCGGAGCCGTCGAAGCGGAAGCGGTCGGGGTCCGAGAGGTTCTTGCCGGTCTGGATGCACAGCAGGGCGTCGTGGGCGCCGGCCTCGCTGGCGTACGTGTAGTGGGAGTCGTTCGTGACCAGCGGCGGGATGCCGAGCTTCTTGCCGATCTCCAGCAGGCCGTCGCGGACCCGGCGCTCGATCTCGATGCCGTGGTCCATCAGCTCCAGGAAGTAGCGGTCCTTGCCGAAGATGTCCTGGTATTCGGAGGCGGACTTCAGGGCCTCGTCGAACTGTCCCAGGCGCAGTCGGGTCTGGAGCTCGCCGGAGGGGCAGCCGGTGGAGGCGATCAGCCCCTCGGACCACTGGCTGATCGTCTCCTTGTCCATGCGGGGCCACTTCGTGAGCCAGCCCTCCGCGTAGGCGTCGGAGGACAGCCGGAAGAGGTTGTGCAGGCCGGTGGCGTTCGCCGCCCAGATCGTCTTGTGGGTGTAGCCGCCGGAGCCGGACACGTCGTCGCGCTTCTGGTGGGGCTGGCCCCACTGGATGCGGCGCTTGTTGCGGCGGGACTCGGGGGCGACGTACGCCTCGATGCCGATGATCGGGGTGATCCCGGCCTTCTGGGCGGAATGGAAGAAGTCGTACGCCCCGTGCAGGTTGCCGTGGTCGGACATCGCGATGTGCGTCATGCCCATCTCGTTGCACGCGTTGAACATGTCCTTCAGCCGCGCGGCACCGTCCAGCAGCGAGTACTGGGTGTGGACGTGCAGGTGCGTGAACGGCGTCTTGGTCACGACGGCAGACCTCCGGGGGGAGAGAGGGGGGCAGCCTCGAAGTCTACGTCGGCGCGGTGACAGATCGCGGGCACGCGGGGGTACCGTCAGCCGTTGCAGAACCGGGGGCGCCCCTGCGGCGTCCCCCGGACAGAACCTGTACAGCCCGTGCACCAGGAGGCCTCCGCCATGGCGGTACCCGAGACGACCGACGAGCAGCGCGCCGAGCAGATACTCGACGTGTTCGACACCGCGTTCGGTGAGCTGCTGGCGGCTGACCCCGCCGCCTTCCAGGTGAAGTTCCGCAAGATGGCGGCCTCGGCCTTCGCCTTCTACCGGGGCACCGCCTGCCTCTTCTACGCCGACCTCGAACACGACCGGCACGGCGGCCCCTACCTGGACGAGCGGACCGGCCGGGTGTGGATCCACGGCGACCTGCACGCCGAGAACTTCGGCACGTACATGGATGCGAACGGACGCCTCGTCTTCAACGTCAACGACTTCGACGAGGCCTACGTCGGCCCCTTCACCTGGGACCTGAAGCGCTTCGCCGCCTCCGTCGCCCTGATCGGCTACACCAAGGCGCTCAGTGACGAACAGATCACCGAGCTGGTACGGATCTACGCGGCGGCCTACCGGGAGCGCATCCACCACCTGGCCGCCGGCGCCAAGCACGAGGAGGTCCCCTCCTTCACCCTGGACACCGCGGACGGGGCGCTCCTGGCCGCCCTGCGCGACGCCCGCTCCCGCACCCGCTTCTCCCTGCTGGACTCGATGACGGAGATCCGCGACCACGAGCGCCGCTTCGCTCCCGGCGGCGGGGCGATCGAGTTGGACGCGGCGACCCGCTACAAGGTGCTGGCCGCCTTCGACGGGTACCTGGAGACCCTGCCCGAGGAGTCGCTGGTGCGCCCGGACTCCTACCGGGTCAAGGACGTGGTGGGCCGGCGGGGCGTGGGCATCGGCTCGGCCGGCCTGCCCTCGTACAACATCCTGCTGGAGGGCCACAGCGACGCCCTGGAGAACGACGTCGTGATCTACCTCAAGCAGGCGCAGACGCCGGCGGTGTCGCGGCACATCACCGACCGCGCGGTGCGCGAGTACTTCCGGCACGAGGGCCACCGCACGGTGATCTCCCAGCGGGCCCTCCAGGCGCACGCCGACCCGTGGCTGGGCTGGACGGAGCTGGACGGCGCCGGGCAGCTGGTGGCCGAGGTCTCGCCGTACGCGGTGGACCTGGACTGGTCCGATCTGGACGACCCGGAGGAGATCGCGGCGGTCGTCGCGGACCTCGGCCGGGCGACGGCGACCATGCACGCGTCGGCCGACGAGGCGGAGAGCGGCCAGTCCCTGGTCCCCTTCTCCACCGAGCGGGCCATCGACGCGGCCATCGCCGCCGACGAGGAGGGCTTCGCCGAGCTGCTCGTGGACTTCGCGCACGCCTACGGGGCGCGGGCGCGCACCGACCACCAGATCTTCGTGGACCTCTTCCGCAACGGTCGGATCACGCCGTAGGCCCCCGCGGATCCGGCCGAGGGTCCCGCCCGGTGCGGGGCCCGGGCCCCGGATCCACAGGTTCACATGGCAGACTCGCGGCGATGGACATATCAGGGATCGGACCGAGGGGGCTACGGGCCGCGCTGTTCAGCGCGCTCGTCGTGCTGCTCTCCGCCGGCTCCCACGTGCTCATGTCGCGGGTCCCGTTGCCGCCCGCCCTGATCGGCGGGGCCTTCGCCTCCGTCTTCGTGATCGCCTTCGCCCTGGGCGGCGGGCGGCGCGGCTTCGGCCGGACCGCCGGTCTGCTGGTGCCGCTGGAGCTGGCGGCCGACACGGTCTTCACCGCCGGACAGCACGTCTGCTACGGGCCCGCCGGCGGGCCGGTGTCCGGCCCGCTGCGCGCCATGGGCCTGGAGGAGCTGTGCGGGGGCGTTCCGCTGGGGCGGTCCCTGGCCGAGGTCGCCGGGCCCGCCGGCGATCCGGCCGCGTTGCTGGCCGCTCCCGGACCGTGGACCCCCTGGCTGCTGCTGGGGGCGCACGTCACGGTCGGGCTGCTGGGCGCGGCGTGGCTGTGGCACGGCGAGCGGGCGCTGACGCGGCTGCTGCGCGCGGTGGCCGCGAGCGCGTTCCGGCCGCTGCGGCTCGCGGTGGCCTCGGTGGCGGTGCCCGTCGGTCGGGCCGGGCGCGCGTTGCGGCCGTTCCTGCCGGGCGCGGTGGCCCGTACCCGCTTCCCGGCCCATTCCGTGGGACGGCGGGGACCTCCCGTACGCGCGGCGCTCGTAGGCGTCTGAACCCCGTACGGCAGTACCCCTCCCCTTTGTCCCACCTCCCACGGAGACCACCATGAGTGCACGCAACAGCCAGGCCAACAAGCAGGCGGCCCGCGAGAAGCTGCGCGTCGAGCGCGAGAAGCAGGCCAAGAAGGACCGCGCCCGGCGGCAGCTGGTCGTGGCCGGCGCGGTCGTCGGCGTCCTGGCCCTGGCGGGCGGCGTCGGCTACGCCGTCGTGCAGGCCAACCAGCCGTCGTACTGGGAGAAGGCCGCCGAGGCCACCCTGGTCAAGCCGAAGAACACCGAGGGCGACCAGGGCACGACGGTCGTCATAGGCAAGGCCGAGGCGAAGAAGACCCTGGAGCTCTACGAGGACTCGCGCTGCCCGGCGTGCGCGCAGTTCGAGCAGGCGGTGGGCGAGCAGGTCGAGAAGGACGTGGAGGCGGGCAAGTACAAGCTCCGCTACTACGGCGCGACCTTCATCGACAACATGGCCAAGGGCGAGGGTTCGAAGAACGCCCTGAGCGCGCTGGGCGCGGCGCTGAACGTGAGCCCGCAGGCGTTCCTGGAGTACAAGGGGGCCCTGTACTCCAAGGAGCTGCACCCCGAGGAGACCGTGGACAGCTTCGGCAAGGACGAGTACCTGCTGAAGGTGGCGGACACGGTTCCGGCGCTCAAGGGCAACGCCGAGTTCAAGAAGGCCGTCGAGGACGGCACGTACGACCGGTGGGCGATGGAGATGTCGAAGGCCTTCAACGCCTCGGACGTGAAGGGCACCCCGACGCTGAAGATGGACGGCAAGAAGATCGAGACGCCGCAGACGGCGGAGGCCTTCACGGCGGCGATCGACAAGGCTCTCGCCGGCTGACGGCTCCTCGGTCCGACCGGCGCCTCCCCGCCGGCGGGCGACTTCCGGCGGGGCCCGCGGGGACCGGCCGTGAACGGGCGGGTGAACTCTTCGAGTTCGCCCGCCCGTTCGCTTTACGACCCTGTCCGAAAACAGTACCGATCAGTAATATGATCGGCCGTGACCAGTCATCTCTCCTCTTCTCCGCGCCGTCGTACGGTCGTTCTGGCCGCGGCGGCCACGGCCGCGCTCGCGCCGCTCACCACCCTGGGCGCTCCGGCCGCCCACGCGGCGGGGGCCGCGCCCGCGTTCCTGCACGGCGTCGCCTCCGGCGACCCGCTGCCCGACGGGGTCCTGCTGTGGACCCGCGTCACCCCGACGCCCGAGGCCGTACCCGGCTCCGGGCTCGGAGCCGCCACCACCGTGGGCTGGGAGGTGGCCGAGGACAAGGCCTTCTCCCGCCCCGTCGCGAGCGGTTCCGTCACCACGAGCGCCGCCGCGGACCACACCGTCAAGGTGGACGTCCGCGGGCTGCGCCCGCAGACCCCGTACTGGTACCGGTTCACCGCCGGCTCCGGCGTCTCCCCGGTCGGGCGCACCCTGACGGCCCCGGCCGCCGAGACGACGACGCCCGGGCTCCGCTTCGGCGTGGTCTCCTGCGCCAACTGGGAGTCCGGCTGGTTCTCGGCGTACCGCCACCTGGCGGCCCGCGCCGACCTCCAGGCGGTCCTGCACCTGGGCGACTACATCTACGAGTACCAGAGCGGGGGTTACCCCGAGGCGAAGTACGTCGTCCGCCCGCACGAGCCCCGGCACGAGATCGTCTCGCTCGCCGACTACCGCACCCGGCACGGCAAGTACAAGACGGACGGCGACCTCCAGGCGCTGCACGCGGCCCACCCGGTCATCGCCATCTGGGACGACCACGAGTTCGCCAACGACGCCTGGGCCGGCGGCGCCGAGAACCACACCCCGGGGGCCGAGGGCGAGTGGGCGGCCCGCGCCGCCGCCGCCAAGCAGGCGTACTTCGAGTGGATGCCGGTCCGCACCTCCACGGCGGGCACCGTCTACCGCAGGCTGCGCTTCGGCACCCTCGCCGACCTCCACCTGCTGGACCTGCGCTCCTTCCGCTCCGAGCAGTCCAAGATCGGCAACGGCGGGGTGGACGACCCCGAGCGCACCCTGACCGGGCGGGCGCAGCTGGACTGGCTGAAGGCCGGCCTGGCGAGCTCGACGGCGACGTGGAAGCTGGTGGGCACCTCGGTGATGATCTCGCCGGTCGCCTTCGCCTCGCTGCCCGCGCACCTCCTGAAGCCGCTGACGAAGCTCCTGGGCCTGCCCGAGGGCGGAATCGCGGTCAACGTGGACCAGTGGGACGGGTACACCGACGATCGCAAGGAACTCCTCGGTCACTTGAAGGACCGGAACGTCAAGAACACGGTGTTCCTGACCGGCGACATCCACATGGCGTGGGCGAACGAGGTCCCGGTGAACATGGCCACGTACCCGGGCTCGGGGACGGCGGCGACGGAGTTCGTGGTCACTTCGGTGACTTCCGACAACATCGACGACATGCTGCACGTCCTGCCGAACACCGTCTCGCTGGCCGCGGAGACGGCCGTCAAGGCGGCGAACTGGCACGTCAAGTGGCTGGACATGGACGCCCACGGCTACGGGGTGCTGGACGTGACGGCCGAGCGTTCGCAGATGGACTACTACGTGGTTTCGGACAAGCGGCGCCCTGACGCGACCTCTTCCTGGGACCGCTCGTACCGGACCCTGAACGGCACGCAGAAGGTGGAGCGGGCCGACCGACCGGTTTACTGATTGACCGTCAATTTTACCGCGTGAGGGGGCGCTTGGTGCAGACCAGGCGCCCCATCCGCATCACGGGCAACAAATATTTAACCTACGAGTACTTGTCACATGGCTGACATGCACACGTAAGCTTCCGGCCAGCGTGAGGTCCCCACCCTCACCCCCCACCACGCTTTCCGAGGAGTCAACGTGCGCGCTTCCGCCCGCATATCCCCCCTTCTCCGTCGCCGCCTCCTGGGCGCGGCCGTGCTGGCCTCCACCCTGGCCCTCACCCCGCTGTCGGCCCCCGGCGGCGTCGCCGCGGCGGCCGACAGGACCCCGGCCGAGGCCTGCGCGCAGGAGTCGGCCGGCGCCGCGGCCAACGCCCGCGTCGTACGACCCAAGGACGAGCACGCCGCCGAGGAGCCCAACGAGGTCACCGAGGCCCAGGTCAAGGCCATGGACGCCGACCTGCAGAAGAAGCTGGCCGGGCTCCGGCTCGCCCCGCAGCAGCTCCAGGGCGCGAACGCCGCGGCGGCCGCCACCGACATCCCGGTGTACGTCCACGTCATCCACTCCGGCACCACCGGCAAGCTGACGGCGTCCGACATCGACAAGCAGCTCGCGGTCCTCAACTCGGCCTACTCCGGCCAGGGCACGGGCAACGTCGACTCCGGCTTCCGCTTCACCCTGGCCGGCACCGACTACACCGACAACGCCGCCTGGTACAACGTCTCCGACGGCACCCAGGCCGAGAAGGACATGAAGAACACCCTGCGCAAGGGTGGCAAGAACGCGCTGAACGTCTACACCGCCAACCTCGGCGGCGGGCTGCTCGGCTGGGCCACCTTCCCCAGCTCCTACGCCTCCCAGCCCAAGATGGACGGCGTCGTCCTGCTCAACTCCTCGCTGCCGGGCGGCTCCTCCGCCCACTACAACGAGGGCGACACCGCCACCCACGAGGTCGGCCACTGGCTCGGGCTCTACCACACCTTCCAGGGCGGCTGCACGGGCAACGGCGACTCCGTCGCCGACACCCCCGCCGAGAAGAGCGCGGCCTTCGAGTGCCCGACCGGCCGTGACTCCTGCGCGAGCAAGGCCGGCGCCGACCCGATCCACAACTTCATGGACTACACCTACGACGCCTGCATGTACCAGTTCACCGCCGGCCAGGTGTCGCGCATGAAGAGCATGTGGACGGCGTACCGCGCCTGATCCCCCACGACGCGAAGGGGCACCGGAGCGCGGCGGCGGCCGCGCTCCGGTGCCCCTTCGTCATCCCGGTCCCGAAACCGGCCGGACCAGGCCGCGCCTTCCGACCTAGAGCGTGTCGAGGAAGCCGAGCGCGACCTTCCAGGTCTCCTCGGCGGCCTCGGCGTCGTAGTCCTCCAGCTCCGGGTCCGTGAACAGGTGCCCCGCACCCGGGTAGGTGTGCACCTCCACGTCCGCCCCGGCCCGCCGCATCCGCAGGTACCAGGCCGTCAGCCAGTCGTGCGGCTCGAAGGGGTCCGGGTCCGCGACGTGCAGCTGCACCGGCAGCTCGTCGGCGCTCGCGTCCTCCTCCAGGTCCGCCGTGCCGTGCAGGAGCAACAGCCCGCGCGCCTTGTCGTCGGCCAGCGCCAGGTGCTGGGCGATCGAGCCGCCGAAGGAGAAGCCTGCGTAGACCAGCCCCCGCTCGGAATACGGCGCGGCGGCGAGCACCGCCCGCTTCAGCAGCTCGTCGCGACCCACCTCGTCCCGGTGGGCCACCCCCTCCTCGACCGTCGCGAACGTACGGCCCTCGAAGAGGTCGGGCACGTGGACCTCGTGCCCGGCCGCGCGCAGCCGGTCGGCCGCCGCGTGGACCGCGGGCCGCAGCCCGTACGTCGAATGGAAGAGCATGATGTTCATCCCCCCATCGTGCCATTCGTCGAAGGCGGGGATACGACGGCTCCGCGCGGTTACGTTCTCCCGCATGGAAATGGAGAACGTCCTGCGCCCCGTGGTGTTCGTCGCAGCAGCGCTGGTCGTCACCCTGCTCGCCGGGTGGCTGCTCGACCTGCTGCTGCGCGCGGCCGACGCCCGCCACACCGACACCCCCCTGTGGGGCCTGCTGCGCCGCTGCGTGACGCCCTTCCGGCTGGTCCTCGCCACCGCCCTGCTCCAGAGCACGCACCGGCGGGCCGGGATCCTGCCGCAGCACTCCGCGGGCGTGGGCCACGCCCTGACCCTGGTCATGATCGCCTCGACCGCCTGGCTGCTCGTCCGCATCGCCACCGCCGTCGTGGACTCGGCCTACGCCCGCTACGCCGCCGCCTCGCCGAACGACGCCCGCGTACGCCGGGTGCGCACCCAGGTCACGCTGATCCAACGGGTGGTCGCCGCGGTGGCCGTGGTGGTCTCGATCGCCGCGATGCTGCTGACCTTCCCCGCCATGAAGGTGGCCGGCGCCTCGGTGCTGGCCTCGGCCGGTGTCCTCGGCATCGTCGCGGGCATCGCCGCGCAGTCCTCCCTCGGCAACCTCTTCGCCGGGCTCCAGATCGCCTTCGGCGACACCGTGCGCATCGGCGACACCGTGGTCGTGGACAAGGAGTGGGGCACGGTCGAGGAGATCACCCTGACGTTCCTGGTGGTCCGCACCTGGGACGAGCGGCGCATCACCATGCCCGTCTCCTACTTCACCGGCAAGCCCTACGAGAACTGGTCGCGCGGCGGCGCCGAGATGACCGGCACCGTCTTCTGGCACGTGGACCACTCGGCGCCCGTCGCCCTGATGCGCGACCGGCTGGCCATGCTGCTCAAGGACATCCCCGAGTGGGACGGCCGCACCGGCTCCCTCGCCGTCACCGACACCACCCCGAACACCATCGTGGTCCGCGCGGTGGTCACCGCGCGCAACGCCGACGAGGTGTGGACCGTACGCTGCGCCGTGCGCGAGCGGATGATCACCTGGCTCGCCGCCGAACACCCCTACGCCCTCCCCCGCGTCGCCACCACGGAGGCCGAACACCGCCCCGCCGACCCCCGCCCCTGACCCGTGACGGCCGGCCGGCCCGACGGGCCCTACGGACTGCGCAGGCTGCGGACGTCCAGGTGGCGCAGGACGCGGTCCACGATCTCCGGGTCGGCCCCCGGCTCGCTGCGGGCCGCCAGCACCTCGTGCCGGGCCGCGGACATCATCTCCCGCTGGATCCGCTGGACGTCGCGGATCCGCTCCACCCGCTTCGCGTAGGCCTCCCGGCGCTCCTCGTCGACCATGTCGGGGCTGATCCTGGCCCCGACGTCGTACGCCCGCCGGTAGAGCACCTCCACCAGGTCCTCCGGGAGGTCCTCCACCTCCTCGATCTCCTTCAGCCGCCGCTTGGCCGCCTTCGCCGCGCGGATCGCGAGCCGCCGCTCGGTCTCGCGTTCGGCGTCGATGTCCGCCCGCACCCCCAGGCGCCGCACCAGCCAGGGCAGCGTCATGCCCTGGCAGAGCAGGGTGGCCATGATGACGGCGAAGGCGATGAAGACGATCTCGTCCCGCGCGGGGAAGGGCGTGCCCGCGTCCGTCTCGAAGGGGATCGCCAGCGCCAGGGCCACCGAGGCCACCCCCCGCATCCCCGCCCACCACATGACGACGCTCTCCCGCCAGCTCAGCGGGATCTCCTCCTCCCAGTCCCGCCGCCGGTGGAGCTTCTTCGCCACCCAGCCCGCCGGCAGCAGCCACACCAGGCGCACGCCGACCACCACCGCGACCACCACGGCCGCCCAGCCCACCATCTCGCCCACGCGCCCCTGCGCGACGCCGAAGACGTTGTGCAGCTCCAGGCCGATCAGCCCGAAGGCGACGCCGGTGACCAGCATGTCCACGACTTCCCAGAACGTGTGCCCGGCCAGGCGCCCCAGCACGTCGTCCGCGTCGGAGGCGTACTCGGCCAGGAACAGGGCCGTCGTCAGCACGGCCAGCACCCCGGAACCCATCAGTTCCTCCGCGACCACGTACGCCACGAACGGCACCAGCAGCGTCAGACCGATCTGGAGGGTGGCGTCGCCCAGCCGGCCCATCATCCGGTTCGTGATCCAGCCGAGGGCGAGGCCGACGGCGACGGCGACCACGGCCGACAGCACGAACTCGCCGAGCGCGTCCGGCCAGGAGAAGCTCCCGCTGACGGCGGCGGCGACGGCGACGTGGTAGAGCACGATCGCGGTGACGTCGTTGAAGAGCCCCTCGCCCTCCAGGATCGACACCAGCCGGCGCGGCAGGCCGAGGGCGCCCGCCACGGCGGTGGCCGCCACCGGGTCGGGCGGGGCGACGAGCGCGCCGAGCGCCACGGCGGCGGCGATCGGCAGACCGGGGACGACGGCGTGCGCGACGCCGGCCACGGCTGCGGTGGTCACGAAGACCAGGGCCACGGCGAGCAGCAGGATCGGACGGAAGTTGGCCGCGAACTGCCGCCAGGAGGTCCGCTGGACCGAGGCGTACAGCAGCGGGGGCAGGACCAGCGGCAGGATGTACTCGGGCGGGATGTCGACGTTCGGCACGGCGGGCACCAGCGCGAGCACCACGCCGCCGATGGTCATCAGCACGGGCGCGGGCAACCCCAGGCGGTCTCCGAGCGGCACGGTGACGACGGCCCCGAGCAGCAGCACGAAGAGCAGAGCGAGCTGATCCACTCCCCCACCGTATCCGCCGCCGCCCGTCCTCCCGGGGACCGTGGGGCCCACGCGGCGCCGCCCGCCCACTCGCGCGTGCGGAGGGGCGGGCGGCGGGCGACGGGCGCGCGACGGAGGCCCTGGGCAGGGCGCGGCTACGGCAGGGCGCGCCGCATGGACCGGTGCGGGATGCCCGCGTCCTCGAACTCCGGGCCGTAGGCCACGTAGCCGAGCCGTTCGTAGAAGCCGAGCGCGTGCGTCTGCGCCCCGAGGTCGACGGCGGTCAGGCCGAGCCGCGCCGCCTCGGCCTCGATCGCCCGGACCAGGGCCACGCCCACGCCGAGCCCGCGCGCGGACTTCAGCACGGCGAGCCGGCCGAGCGAGCCGATCTCCGGGGAGCCGGTCTTGCCGAGGGCCTCGGGCCCGTACAGCAGCCGGCCGGTGCCCAGGGGCCGCCCGTCCTCGTCCACGGCCAGGACGTGCACCGCGATCGCGTCGTACGCGTCGTACTCGATGGACTCCGGCACGGACTGCTCGACCACGAACACCTCGGTCCGCACCGCGTAGCAGGCCTCGCGGTCGGCGTCCGAGACGGCCGCCCTGACCGTGACGGTCACTGGCTCTCGGCCCGGATCACGTCCAGCGCGTGCTGGAGGTCGGCCGGGTAGGTGCTCTCGAACTCCACCCACTGCCCGTCGGCCGGGTGCTCGAAGCCGAGCCGCACCGCGTGCAGCCACTGGCGGGTCAGGCCCAGGCGCTTGGCGACGGTCGGGTCGGCGCCGTAGGTCAGGTCGCCGACGCAGGGGTGGCGGTGGGCGGACATGTGCACGCGGATCTGGTGCGTGCGGCCCGTCTCCAGCTTGATGTCCAGCAGCGAGGCCGCGCGGAAGGCCTCGATGAGGTCGTAGTGCGTGACGGACGCCTTGCCGTCCTGCGTCACGGCCCACTTGTAGTCGGCGCTGGGGTGACGTCCGATCGGCGCGTCGATGGTGCCGCTCATCGGGTCCGGGTGGCCCTGCACCAGCGCGTGGTAGCGCTTGTCGACGACGCGCTCGCGGAACTGGTTCTTCAGCGAGGTGTAGGCGCGCTCGGACTTCGCGACGGCCATCAGGCCGGAGGTGCCGACGTCGAGGCGGTGCACGATGCCCTGGCGCTCGGAGGCGCCGGAGGTGGAGATGCGGTAGCCGGCGGCGGCCAGGCCGCCGATGACGGTGGTGCCGGTCCAGCCGGGGCTGGGGTGGGCGGCGACGCCCACCGGCTTCATGATGACCACGATGTCGTCGTCGTCGTGGACGATCTCCATGCCGGGGACCGGCTCGGCGACCAGCTCGACGGGACGCGGCGGAGCCGGCATCTCGACTTCGAGCCAGGCACCGCCGTGCACCCGCTCGGACTTGCCGACGACGCTGCCGTCGACCGAGACCTTCCCCTCCGCCGCCAGCTCGGCCGCCTTCGTCCGGGAGAAACCGAACATACGGGCGATGGCGGCGTCGACGCGCTCGCCTTCGAGGCCATCGGGAACGGGCAGGGTGCGGATCTCGGGAATCGTACTCACCTGTCGAGTATGCAGGACTCGACGCCGGACCTTTCCCGCGAGCGCCCGTCGATCAGTCCTTGTGGACGGTGCCGTCCGGGTCCAGCCCCCGGAAGGAGAGCAGGACGATCAGGATGCCGCCGCACACGATCGCCGAGTCCGCGAGGTTGAAGACGGCGAAGTGGGCGGGGGCGATGAAGTCGACGACCGCACCCCGGAAGACGCCCGGCGAGCGGAAGATCCGGTCCGTGAGGTTGCCCAGCGCGCCACCGAGCAGCAGGCCCAGCGCGATGGCCCACGGCAGGCTGTAGAGCTTGCGGGCCAGCCGGACGATCACCACGATCACGGTGGCCGCGATGCAGGTGAAGATGATCGTGAAGGCCTCGCCGAAGCCGAAGGCGGCACCGGGGTTGCGGATCGCCTCGAACTTCAGCAGGTCGCCGATGATCCGGATCGGCGGCTGGTGCTCCAGCCTCGCCACCACGACCATCTTGCTGCCGAGGTCGAGCAGGTACGCGAGCACCGCCACGACGAGCAGCGCCGCGATCCGCCGGTGCCCCCTGGGCGCGTCCGGCTCCGGCTGCGGCTCGGCGTCGTCCCCGACCTCCGGCGTACCGATGATGCGCTCCGCCTCTGTCACGTGAGTCCCTCGAACTAGCTCGAACCAGGTTGTCGACGATCACACCGGCCAGGTTCCTGGACCCTGACTGGACACGAGGGTACGTCAGGGCGCGCCGATCCCGCCTAGTGCCTCCGCTCCTGCTTCTGCTTGCAGTCCACGCAGAGGGTGGCGCGGGGGAACGCCTGCATCCGGGCCTTGCCGATGGGCTGCCCGCAGTTCTCGCAGAGGCCGTACGTGCCCGCCTCCAGCCGTTCCAGGGCCCGCTCGGTCTGCTCCAGCATCGAGGTGGCGTTCGCGGCGAGGGCGAGCTCGGACTCCCGGGTGATGTTCTTGGTGCCGGTGTCGGCCTGGTCGTCGCCCGCGCCGTCGCCGGAATCCCGCATCAGGCCCGAGATGGCCACCTCGGAGGCGTCCAGTTCGGCGCGCAGCCGCAGCACCTCCGACAGCAGCTCCGTACGGGCCTCCTCGACCTCCTGCTCGGTCCAGGGCTCCTCGCCGGGCCGTACGGCGAGCTCTCCGGGCGTCCCGGCCGCGACCTCGCGCGCCTTGGGGAGCCCGCTCGTGGCGGCGGCCGCCGTCTTCCTGGCCGTACCCGCGGTCTTCTTGGCAACCACTTTCCGAGCTCCCGTCTTCCGCGCGGCCGGGGCCGCCCCCTCGGTCGCGGCCGCCTTGGCCGTGACCTTGCCCGTGGTGCTCTCGACGGCCGCCGGGGCCGCGTCGGCGACCTTCTTCGCCGGGGCCTTCCTCGCGGTGGTCTTCTTCGCGGCGGTCTTCTTCGCGGCGGCGGCCGTCTTGGCGGCCGTCTTCTTGGCGGCCGTCTTCGGCGCGGCCTTCTTCGCCACCGCCTCCTCGGCCGGAGCGGCCCGTTTGGCGGCAGGCGTGGAGCCTGGCACAGCAGCCACCTCCTGCGTCGCCGTCTTCTTCGCCACCATGGCCGCGGCCCCTTTTCACATACTGTGATCTTGTTCGCGAATCGTGCCGGAACGATAAGTCGGCGCCGACCCGACGGCAACGGGGCACGCGTCCAGCGAGGTCAACCTGCATCCGTTGTGCCCAGCGGGAGCCCCGGTAATCCGCCCCACCCGCACCGGTGGAACCGGGATCGCGGCGTCGGGCCGTTCGGGGCACGCGGCGGCCCTGCGCCGCCCCCGCCGCCGCCCCCGCCGGACACCCCGCAAATCGGTCTGCCGACCCGGGCCCCGGCCCGTACACTGGGCGCAGCGAGAGGCATGGATGGGGACGAGTAGCGTCGGACGCAGCCAGGAGCGACCCGGGGACGGTGAGAGCCCGGGGGCGAGCGCGATGTGAAGGATCACCCCGGAGCCGCCGGAAGAAAGCCCCCACGGGAGTCCCGTGGGGCGAGTAGAACCGGCTTCGCACCCCAATGAGGGGGTCGCCGGACGTGTCCGGGGGCCAAGGAGGGTGGTACCGCGGGAGCCGTCAGCGCTCTCGTCCCTCCGGACGGAAGCGAATCCCGCCGGAGGAAGAGTTCAGCATCGTGACCACACCGCCGCAGTACCGCCCGGTACCCGCCCAGGTCGACCTGCCCGCCCTCGAACACGCCGTTCTCGACTTCTGGCGCGAGAGCAAGACCTTCGCCAAGACGCTGGAGCAGTCCGAGGGCCGCCCCGAGTGGGTCTTCTACGAGGGCCCGCCCACCGCGAACGGCATGCCCGGCGCGCACCACATCGAGGCCCGCGTCTTCAAGGACGTCTTCCCCCGCTTCCGCACCATGCGCGGTTACCACGTGGCGCGCAAGGCCGGCTGGGACTGCCACGGCCTGCCCGTCGAGCTCGCCGTCGAGAAGGAACTCGGCTTCAACGGCAAGCAGGACATCGAGGCGTACGGCATCGCCGAGTTCAACGCCAAGTGCCGCGAGTCCGTGACCCGCCACACCGACGCGTTCACCGAGCTCACGACCCGCATGGGCTACTGGGTCGACCTGGACGACGCCTACCGGACCATGGACCCCGAGTACGTCGAGTCCGTGTGGTGGTCGCTCAAGGAGATCTTCAACAAGGGCCTGCTGACCCAGGACCACCGCGTCGCCCCCTGGTGCCCGCGGTGCGGCACCGGCCTGTCCGACCACGAGCTGGCCCAGGGCTACGAGACGGTCGTCGACCCCTCCGTCTACGTCCGCTTCCCGCTGACCTCCGGCCCGCTCGCCGGCGAGGCCGCCCTCCTGGTCTGGACGACGACCCCGTGGACCCTGGTGTCCAACACGGCCGTCGCCGCGCACCCCGAGGTCACCTACGTCGTCGCCCGCCGTACCGACGGCGAGGGCACGGAGAAGCTGGTCGTCGCCCAGCCGCTGCTGGAGAAGTCCCTCGGCGAGGGCTGGGAGGCCACCGGCGAGACCTTCACCGGCAAGGAGATGGAGCGCTGGACCTACCGGCGCCCCTTCGAGCTCGTGGAGTTCCCGGCGCCCGCCCACTACGTCGTGAACGCCGAGTACGTCACGACCGAGGACGGTACGGGTCTGGTCCACCAGTCCCCCGCCTTCGGCGCCGACGACCTCGCGGTCTGCCGTGCGTACGGCCTGCCCGTCGTGAACCCGGTCCGGCCCGACGGCACCTTCGAGGAGGAGGTCCCGCTCGTCGGCGGCGTGTTCTTCAAGAAGGCCGACGAGAAGCTGACGGCCGACCTCGACGCCCGCGGCCTGCTCTTCAAGCACATCGCCTACGAGCACAGCTACCCGCACTGCTGGCGCTGCCACACGGCGCTGCTCTACTACGCGCAGCCGTCCTGGTACATCCGCACCACCGCCGTCAAGGACGCGATGCTGCGGGAGAACGAGAAGACGAACTGGTTCCCGGACTCGGTCAAGCAGGGCCGCTTCGGCGACTGGCTGAACAACAACATCGACTGGGCGCTCTCGCGCAACCGCTACTGGGGCACCCCGCTGCCGATCTGGCGCTGCGAGGAGAACCACCTCACCTGCGTCGGCTCCCGCGCCGAGCTGTCCGAGCTGTCCGGCCGGGACCACTCGAACCTGGACCCGCACCGCCCGTACATCGACGACGTCACCTTCACCTGCACCGCCGAGGGCTGCTCCCTCGAAGCCGTCCGCGTCCCCGAGGTCATCGACGCCTGGTACGACTCGGGTTCGATGCCGTTCGCGCAGTGGGGCTACCCGTACAAGAACAAGGACGTCTTCGAGAAGCGCTATCCGGCGCAGTTCATCTCGGAGGCCATCGACCAGACGCGCGGCTGGTTCTACACGCTGATGGCGGTCGGCACCCTCGTCTTCGACAAGTCCTCCTACGAGAACGTGGTCTGCCTCGGCCACATCCTCGCCGAGGACGGCCGCAAGATGTCCAAGCACCTGGGCAACATCCTCCAGCCGATCCCGCTGATGGACCAGCACGGCGCCGACGCGGTGCGGTGGTTCATGGCGGCCGGCGGCTCCCCCTGGGCGGCCCGCCGCGTCGGCCACGGCACGATCCAGGAGGTCGTCCGCAAGACGCTCCTCACGTACTGGAACACCGTCGCCTTCCAGGCCCTGTACGCCCGCACCTCCGAGTGGGCCCCGTCGGCGGCCGATCCGGCCCCCGCGGACCGCACGGTCCTGGACCGCTGGCTGCTCTCCGAGCTGAACGGCCTCGTGGTCGAGGTCACCGAGGCGATGGAGGCGTACGACACCCAGCGCGCGGGCAAGTTGCTCTCGGCCTTCGTCGACGACCTCTCCAACTGGTACGTGCGTCGTTCGCGCCGCCGCTTCTGGCAGGGCGACGCGGCCGCGCTGCGCACCCTGCACGACGTGGTGGAGACGGTGACCCGCCTGATGGCGCCCCTGACCCCCTTCATCACCGAGCGGGTCTGGCAGGACATGATCGTCCCCGTCACCCCGGACGCCCCGGAGTCGGTCCACCTCTCCTCCTGGCCCGAGGCGGACACCGCCGCGATCGACCCGGTCCTGTCCGGGCAGATGCTGCTGGTACGCCGCCTCGTGGAGCTGGGTCGCGCCACTCGCGCGGAATCCGGCGTCAAGACCCGCCAGCCGCTGTCGCGCGCGCTGGTCGCGGTGTCGGGCTTCGAGTCGCTCTCCCCGGAGCTGCACTCGCAGATCACCGAGGAGCTGAACGTCTCCTCGCTGGCCTCCCTGTCGGAGGTCGGCGGGTCCCTCGTGGACACGACCGCGAAGGCGAACTTCCGGGCGCTGGGCAAGCGCTTCGGCAAGGGCGTCCAGGACGTGGCGAAGGCGGTGGCCGCGGCCGACGCGGCGGCGCTGTCGCTGGCGCTGCGGTCGGGCGAGGCGAGCGTGGAGGTGAACGGCGAGACGGTGACCCTCACCCCGGAGGAGGTCATCATCACCGAGACCCCGCGCGAGGGCTGGTCGGTGGCGTCCGACTCGGGCGCGACGGTCGCCCTGGACCTGGAGATCACCCCCGAGCTGCGGCTCGCGGGCCTCGCCCGTGACGCGATCCGCCTGATCCAGGAGGCCCGCAAGAACTCGGGGCTGGACGTGGCGGACCGGATCGCCCTGCGCTGGTCCTCGGCCGACCCGGAGGTCGTGACGGCCCTGACCGACCACGCGGCGCTGATCGCGGACGAGGTCCTGGCGACGGACTTCGCCTCCGGCGAGGCGGACGCCGCGTACGGCGAGCCCTTCCCGGACGAACCGCTCGGCCTGACGTTCCGCCTCCGCAAGGCGTAACCCGTACCGCACGCGGCCCGCGCCCCCACCGGGGGTGCGGGCCGCTTCGCGTTCCGCAGGGGCGCGGGGGCGCCTGCGGGGGCGCGGGAGTACCGGTGTACGGGAGTACGACCGGCCCCGCCCCACCGGCGCCCCGGCCGGACCCCGCCCGGGTACGGGAACGGGCCGGGGGCGGCGGGGCCCCGCGGGCGGGGCCCGCCCCGCCCCCGACGGGCCCG
>NZ_JBEZIB010000043.1:0-64581 GCF_040650855.1 Streptomyces sp. NPDC048606
GGACCCTGTGGGAGAGTAGGACGCCGCCGAACAATCATTGTGGGAAAGCCCCGCACCTTATGGTGCGGGGCTTTTCTGCGTTTACGGCCAGGTAGCGGAGAAGGGTACGAGCATCGGGGCAGCCCGTATCGGCTGCCCCGATCGGGACGGTCAGAGACGGCCGGCGGCCTTGAGGGCCAGGTAGGCGTCCGCCAGGGCCGGGGGGAGGGCGTCCGGGGTGGCGTCGACGACGTGGACGCCGTGACGGGTGAGTTGTTCGGCGGTGCGGCGGCGCTGGGACCGGTCCTGGGTGGCGGCCGCGGCCTCGTAGACGGCGTCCACGGAACCCCGGTTGCCGGCCATGTCCGCGATGTGGGGGTCGGCCACGGAGGCCAGGACGACCGTGTGGCGCTGGGTCAGGCGCGGCAGGAGCGGGAGGAGGCCCTCCTCGATCGCGGCCGCGTCCAGGCTCGTCAGGAGGACCACCAGGGAGCGGCGCGGTGCGGTGCGCAGGATGGTGGAGACGAGGGTGCGGGCGTCGGTCTCGACGAGTTCCGGTTCGAGGCCGGCCATGGCGTTGACGAACGCCGGCAGGGTGTCGGCCGTGGAGCGGGCCTGGACCTGGGCGCGGGGCCGGCGGTCGTGGGCCAGGAGGTCCACGCGGTCGCCGGCGCGCAGGGCCAGGGCGGTGAGGAGCAGGGCGGCGTCCATCGCGGAGTCCAGGCGGGGGGCGTCACCGACGCGGCCCGCCGAGGTGCGGCCGGTGTCGAGGCAGATCAGGATGTGCCGGTCGCGTTCGGGTCGCCAGGTGCGGACGGCGACCTCCTGGCGGCGGGCGGTGGCCCGCCAGTCGATGGAGCGGGTGTCGTCGCCCGGGACGTAGTCGCGCAGGCTGTCGAACTCGGTGCCCTCACCGCGCGTCAGGACGCTGGTGCGGCCGTCGAGTTCGCGCAGGCGGGCCAGGCGCGAGGGGAGGTGCTTGCGGCTGGTGAACGGGGGCAGGACGCGCACGGTCCACGGGACGCGGTGGGACCCCTGGCGGGCCAGGAGGCCGAGGGGACCGTACGAGCGGATCGTGACGCGGTCCGCGGTCCGGTCGCCGCGGCGGGTGGGGCGCAGGCGGGTGGTGAGGCGGCGGCGTTCGCCGGCGGGGACGCGCAGCGTGTGCCGGGAGGCGGACGGCTCCGTGTCGGGTTGCCAGGCGCTGGGGGGCCAGGCGTCGCGGAGGGCGGCGCGCAGGGGGCGCGTACCGGGGTTGGTGACGGTGAGGTGGACGTCCGCGGCTTCGCCGAGGCGGACCGAGGTGTCGCCCGTGCGGGTCAGGCGCAGGGTGCTGACGGGCGCCGCGAGGGCGTAGTCGAGCGCGCAGGCCAGGGCCAGGGGGGTGTTGACGGCGAGGAGGCCCGTCAGGCTCGGTTCGAGGATGCCGACGGGCAGGCTGCCGAGGGCCGCCAGGAGGGCGGCGCGTCCGGTGAGGGCCATCAGCGCGGGACGGGGACGTGGGCGAGGATCGCGGTGATCACCGCGTCGGGGGTGACGCCTTCCATCTCCGCCTCGGGGCGCAGCTGCACGCGGTGGCGCAGGGTGGGCAGGGCGAGGGCCTTCACGTCGTCGGGGGTGACGTAGTCGCGGCCCGTGAGCCAGGCCCAGGCGCGGGCGGTGGCCAGCAGGGCGGTCGCGCCGCGCGGGGAGACGCCGAGGGTGAGGGAGGGGGACTCGCGGGTGGCGCGGCAGATGTCGACGACGTAGGCGGTGATCTCGGCCGAGACGGTGGTCTCGGCGACGGCCTTGCGGGCGGCTTCGAGCTGCTCGGGGCCGGCGACGGGGCGCAGTCCGGCGGCGTGCAGGTCGCGCGGGTCGAAGCCGGCGGCGTGGCGGGTCAGGACCCCGATCTCGTCCTCGCGGGAGGGCAGCGGGACCGTCAGCTTGAGCAGGAAGCGGTCCAGTTGGGCCTCGGGCAGGGGGTAGGTGCCCTCGTACTCGACCGGGTTCATGGTGGCGGCGACGAGGAAGGGTTCGGGCAGGCGTCGGGCGGTGCCGTCGACGGTGACCTGGCGTTCCTCCATCGCTTCGAGGAGGGAGGACTGGGTCTTGGGGGGCGTGCGGTTGATCTCGTCTGCGAGGAGGAGGTTGGTGAAGACCGGGCCGTCCTGGAAGGAGAACTCGGCGGTGCGGGCGTCGTAGACGAGGGAGCCGGTGACGTCGCTCGGCATCAGGTCCGGGGTGAACTGGACGCGCTTGGTGTCGAGGGACAGCGAGGCGGCCAGGGCGCGGACGAGGAGGGTCTTGGCGACGCCGGGGACGCCTTCGAGCAGGACGTGGCCGCGGCACAGGAGTGCGACGACGAGACCGGTGACGGCGGAGTCCTGGCCGACCACGGCCTTGGCGATCTCGGTGCGGAGCGCCTCCAGGGAGGAACGGGCGCTGCTGTCCGTGGTGGCCGTCATGAGGTGCGGACCTCTCTTTCGAGGGCGTCGAGGTGGTCGGCGAGCGCGACGAGTGCCGCGTCGTCGGCGGGGGTGGTGCCGAAGAGGAGGGTGGCCGGGTCGGGGCCGTCGGCCGGGACGGGGCCGGTGCGGCGTGCGGTGACGGCCGGGATCAGGGAGGCGGGTTCGTGGGCCTGGGGGGCCGGTACGCCGACCAGTTGGGCGAGGCGTTCGCGGGTGGCGGCGCGCAGCACGGTCGCGGCGCGGTCGCGGGCCGCGGCCTTGCGGTAGAGGCGGGCGCGGCCTTCGGTGGCCTCGGAGGCGCGGATCGCGACGGGCAGGTTCTCGGTGACGAGGGGGCCGAGGCGGCGGGCGCGCCACAGGGCGGCGAGGGCGGCGGCGACGAAGAGTTGGAGCAGGGCCCAGGTCCAGCCGGAGGGGACGAGGGCGAGCAGGCTCTTGGGTTCGGCGTCGGGCTCGCCGGACATGTCGGCGAGGGTGGGCAGGTACCAGACGATCTCGGGGCGGGAGCCGAGGAGTTGCAGGGCGAGGGAGGCGTTGCCCTGTTCGGCGAGGGTCTCGTTGAGGAGGATCGTCGGGGAGCCGAGGAGGACGGTGTCGCCGCCCTTGGTGGTGCCGGGCAGGACGAGGAGGGTGGGGTGGCCGCGGTCGGGGTAGCAGGCGGTGGCCCCGGTCAGGTCGGTGGAGTAGCGGTGGCCGTCGCCGGTGCCGGCGCGGCCCGCGGCGCGCGCGGCGGGCAGGGCGCAGTCGGGGTCGAGGTCGCCGCTGTGGGCGGAGGGGAGGGTGCGGGCGGCGGGGGCCAGGTCGGCGAGGGCGGAGGGGCCCGGGGCGATGAGGACGGTGCGGCCGCCGGAGAGGTCGATGGCGGAGCGGACGGCCCGTCGTTGGCGTTCGCCGAGCAGTTCGGGGTCGGTGACCAGGAGGGTCCGGCCGGGGCCCGCGGCGGCGACGGCCTCGTCGGCGTTGGTGACCACGCGGGTGGTGACGCCGCGTTCCTCCAGCAGTCGGGCGACGGCCCGGCTGCCGGTCGGGTCGGCGGAGCGGGGGTCGAGGCGGCCGTGGTGGTCGCCCGCCTGGAGGCCGGCGAGGAGGACGGCGGCGGCGATCAGGATGCCGAGGGCGATCAGGAAGCCGCGGACGCGGGCCCAGCGCCGGCCGGGGGTGAGCGCGGTGGAGGTGGGGGCGGGGCCCTTGGCGGCGGCCGGGAGCGGGTGCCCGTCGGTGTGGGGGGCGGTCATGCCGTGGGTCCCGTCAGGAGCGGCTTGGCGCGCTCCAGGGTGAGGTCCAGGGTGCGCAGGCGGGCGTAGGTGTCCGGGTCGGCGGTGCGGCCGCCGTAGGTGACGTCGTCGAAGGCGCGGGCGGCGGCGCGCAGCTCGACGGCGTGGTCGGGCAGGGAGGCGGAGGCCTCCGCGGCGGCCTCGTCGGCGGTGCGGCCGGGGCGCGGGTCAAGGAGGGTGCGTTCCTCCAGGGAGCGGACGAGGGCCCGCATGCGTTCGCGGACGGCTTCGTTCCACTGACCGGCCGCGGCGTGGGCATCGGCGGCGGCGCGGTGGTCGGCGGCGCTGCGCGAGCGGTCGTCGAAGGGGGCGGCGGCGGTGGCGGGGAGGCGGCCGGGGGTGCCCAGGCGCCACCACAGGGCGGCCACGACCAGGGCGACGCACACGGCGATGGCGAGCAGCCCGAGGGCGCCGCCGGGCGTGGCGCCGGCGGCGCTGTCGAGGAACGAGCCGACCCACTCCCAGAAGCGGTCCATGGCCTTCTCCAGGAGGCCGGGCTCGTTCTGGTGGTAGGCGGGCTTGGACAGCTCGCGTTCGGCGGCCTCGCGGGCCGCCTCGCGCGGTGTCGTCAGTGGTGGTGCCCCGTCGCCCGACGGCAGTGCCGCGGCGGCGGTGACGATGAGTCCCCCCGTGCTCATCAGCGTGTCAGCCCCCGGTGACGGTCCCGTCGGGGCCGCTGCGGTCGGCGGCGCGGGCGAGTTCCAGGTCGAGGGCCTCGCGGCGGATGCGCTGGTCGACGTAGAGGAGGGTGGTGACGCCGGTCTGCATCGGCATGGTGACGGTGGCGCCGACGATGCCGCCGATGGCGGTGATGATCAGGAAGGTCCAGTCGCGGGCGGCGGAGCCGTCGAGGATCGAGCCGAAGCCGCCGGGGGAGACGAGGGCGGCGACGGCGGCGAAGGGCAGGACGATGACGGCGGCGGTGATGCCGCGGATCAGCCAGGTCAGGAGACTGATGCCGAAGACGCGCCACCAGGCGCCCTTGACCAGCTTCGCCGAGCGCTTCATGGCGGCGACGGCCGAGCCGCGTTCGAGCACCAGGGCGGGCGGGGCCAGCGCGAAGGTCACGTAGAACCAGGCCAGCAGGACCAGGCCGACGGGCGGGCCCAGCACCGTCAGGGCGATGTTGCCGGTCAGGATGCCGGGCAGGACGGGCAGCAGGCCGGCGGCGAGGGCGCCCAGGAACAGCAGGGCGGTCAGGGCGAGCACGCGCGGGGCCAGGGGGCGGACGGTGGCCAGGGTGGCCGAGAGGGTGGAGCGGCGGCCCAGGATCGCGTTGCTGACGACGGGCGCCAGCAGGGCGGTGACCAGGAGCATCCCGAGGAGCTCCGTGTAGTACTGGAAGCCGTACAGGACGAGGCTGTCGCCCATGCTCTCGGCGAGCTGCTCCGGGGTCGCGTTCTGGGGGTCGTCGAGGATGACGGTGTCCAGGGTGAGGCGCTGGACGAGGAGGATGGCGAGCTGGGCGAGGGCCGCGACGACCAGAGTGATCGACAGGACGGTGCGCCAGTGGCCGCGCAGGGTGGCGACGGCGCCGTCCAGGATCTCGCCGAGGCCCAGGGGGCGCAGCGGGATGACGCCCGGCTTGGCGGCGGGCGGCGGGCCGCCCCAGCCGCCGGGGTGGCCGTAGGGGCCGCCGTACGGGGTCTGGGGCTGCTGTCCGGGCCCGTACGGGCCCCAGCCGACGGGCTGCTGCCCCGCGGGCGGGGTGGGGCCGGGAGCGGGGCCCGGGGTGGGGCTCGACCACTGGCCGGGCGGCGGCTGGGTCGCCGACCACTTGTCGTCCCCGGCGGGCTGCGCGGGGGGCCGGCCGCTGTCGGAGCCCTGGCCGTCGGACGGGGATCCGGGCGTGGCCCAGCCCGGCGAGTCGTTCATCGTCGCTCCTTCACGTGCGCCCGCCGTGGCGGGCGCGCTGGTCGGCTGCCATCGTGCCACGGGGTGCCGGAGAACGGACCGGCGCTCCCCTGGATCTTCGAGCCGTCCGTCCCTTCAATTGTCGCGCGGATCCGGGGCAGACTGGTCGCCCTGATCACCACGCAGGTCCGAAGGGCGATTTCCAGCCTTTTTGGCTGTGGGACAGCTCACCGCCGGGTAACGATTAGCTAATGGGATGATGTCAACCATGAAGGGACGAGTCCTTGTCGTCGACGACGACACCGCGCTGGCCGAGATGCTCGGCATTGTGCTGCGTGGAGAAGGTTTTGAGCCGTCGTTCGTAGCGGACGGCGACAAGGCACTGGCTGCCTTCCGGGAGGCCAAGCCGGACCTGGTGCTGCTGGACCTCATGCTGCCCGGACGGGACGGCATAGAGGTGTGCAGGCTGATCCGCGCCGAGTCCGGGGTGCCGATCGTCATGCTGACGGCGAAGAGCGACACGGTGGACGTGGTGGTGGGCCTGGAGTCCGGGGCCGACGACTACATCGTCAAGCCGTTCAAGCCGAAGGAGCTGGTGGCCCGCATCCGGGCGCGCCTGCGGCGCTCCGAGGAGCCCGCGCCCGAGCAGCTGGCCATCGGTGACCTGGTCATCGACGTGGCCGGGCACTCGGTCAAGCGCGACGGCGCCTCCATCGCCCTGACCCCGCTGGAGTTCGACCTGCTGGTCGCGCTCGCCCGCAAGCCCTGGCAGGTGTTCACCCGCGAGGTGCTGCTGGAGCAGGTCTGGGGCTACCGGCACGCGGCGGACACCCGCCTGGTCAACGTGCATGTGCAGCGGCTGCGCTCCAAGGTCGAGAAGGACCCGGAGCGCCCCGAGATCGTCGTGACGGTGCGCGGTGTCGGCTACAAGGCCGGACCCAGCTGACGTGCAGCCCGGCGGTTCCCGGGACGGCTCCCGTCGGGGGGCCCCGCGGGGTTCCCGGTCGCCCCGCGCGGGGATGACCGGCAACCCCGTGCTGCGGCTGTTCGTGCGCCTCGTGCGCCGGCCGCTGCTTCCGGCTGTCCGGTTGTGGCGGCGCAACATCCAGCTCCGGGTGGTCGCGGCGACGCTGTTGATGTCGCTCGCCGTGGTCCTCGCGCTGGGCTGGGTCGTCGTCGCGCAGGTCAGCAAGGGCCTCCTCGACGCCAAGGAGGAGGCCGCGCAGAGCCAGGCCGCGGGAGGGTTCGCGGTCGCACAGGAGAAGGCGAACACCCCGTCGGCCGTGGACGGGCCCGACGCCACCGACAACAAGGTCGGCCGGGACGCCAGCACCTGGATGAACTCGCTGGTCAAGCAGCTCGCCAGTGGTGGTCAGACGGCCTTCGAGGTCGTCGCGCTCGGCGCCGGCACCGGCGAGGAGGGCCCGGGCGGGCCGGGACCGGCCGCCCAGGGCGTCAAGGGAGCCCGCGCCTCCGGCAACGTCGATCCGACCGCGAGCGTGCCCGTCGGGCTGCGCCGGGCCGTCAACCACGCCACCGGCACCTTCAAGACGTTCTCCGAGATCCGCTACACGGCCGGGGCCGGGGAGAAGGCCCCCGAGCCCGCGCTGGTCGTGGGCAAGCGGCTCACGGACATCAACGGGGACCCGTACGACCTGTACTACCTCTTCCCGCTCACCCAGGAGGAGGAGTCCCTCAACCTGGTCAAGAGCACCCTGGCGACCGCCGGGCTGTTCGTGGTGGTGTTGCTCAGCGCCATCGCCTGGCTCGTCGTGCGCGTGGTGGTGACCCCCGTGCGGATGGCCGCCGGGATCGCGGAGCGGCTGTCCGCGGGGCGGCTCCAGGAACGGATGAAGGTCACCGGCGAGGACGACATCGCCCGCCTCGGCGAGGCCTTCAACAAGATGGCCCAGAACCTCCAGAACAAGATCCAGCAGCTGGAGGAGCTGTCGCGGATGCAGCGCCGCTTCGTCTCCGACGTCTCCCACGAGCTGCGCACCCCGCTGACGACGGTGCGGATGGCCGCCGACGTCATCCACGACGCCCGGGTCGACTTCGATCCGATCACCGCCCGTTCGGCGGAACTGCTCGCCGGGCAGCTCGACCGCTTCGAGTCGCTGCTCGCCGACCTGCTGGAGATCAGCCGCTTCGACGCGGGCGCGGCCGCCCTGGAGGCGGAGCCGATCGACCTGCGGGACGTGGTGCGCCGGGTCATCGACGGCGCCGAACCGCTCGCCGAGCACAAGGGCACCCGCATCCGGGTCCTGGGCGACACCCAGCCCGTCATCGCCGAGGCCGACTCGCGGCGCGTCGAGCGCGTGCTGCGCAACCTCGTCGTCAACGCGGTGGAGCACGGCGAGGGCCGTGACGTGGTGGTCCGGCTGGCCTCGGCGGGCGGGGCCGTCGCCGTGGCCGTACGGGACTACGGGGTCGGGCTCAAGCCCGGCGAGGCCACCCGCGTCTTCAACCGGTTCTGGCGGGCCGACCCCGCACGGGCCCGGACGACCGGCGGAACGGGCCTGGGCCTGTCCATCGCCGTCGAGGACGCGCGGCTGCACGGCGGCTGGCTCCAGGCCTGGGGCGAGCCCGGCGGCGGCTCCCAGTTCCGCCTGACCCTGCCGCGCACCGCCGACGAGCCGTTGCGCGGATCGCCGATCCCGCTGGAGCCGGAGGACTCGCGCGGCAACCGGGCGCGGGCCGCCGCGGAGGCCGCCGCCGAGGCCGCAGCCGAGCGGGGCGGCGCCGACGGGGCGGGCGGTGCGGCCGCGGGGCGGGGCGAGCGCGTCGACCGTTCGCCGATACCGCCGAGGCCCGCGGTCACCACCGCCGTGCCGGTGCCCGCCGATCCGACGGCGCTGCCGGGCAACGGCGCGCGGGTCGTGGCCCGGCCCACCGATCAGGGAACAGCACAGGAGGACGGATCCGGTGGAGGACGCTGAGCGCGCGCGGCGCGGCGTACGGGAGGGGCTCGGCGTACGGGAGGGGCTCGGCCGGTCGGGCGGGCGCGGCGGCCCGGCGGGTCGCGGCGTACGGCTCGCGCCGCCGACGGGGCCGGCGGCGGCGCTGCCGGTGCTCGCGGTGGCCGGCCTGCTGCTGTCCGGCTGCGCCTCCATGCCCGACCGCGGGGAGATCCGTCGGGTGGAGGCCTCGCAGGGCGTGGACTCCCAGGTGCGGGTCTTCGGGGTGCCGCCCGCCGACAAGGCCAGCCCGGCCGACATCGTCGACGGCTTCCTGGAGGCCATGACCAGCGACGACCCGCAGCTCGCGACGGCCCGCAAGTACCTCACCGAGGACGCCGCGAAGAACTGGAAGCCCGGCACGGCCGTCACCGTTCTGTCCGCCGGCCTCGACCGGGTGCCCGTCCAGGGGGAGAAGGACCCCGACGGGCCGCGCTGGAAGGTGTACGGCAAGAAGCTCGCGACGGTCGACGAACGCAGCGCCTACCAGCCGGAGACCGGCGGCGGGCGCTACGAGGAGTTCCTCCAGCTGGTCCAGGTCAACAAGCAGTGGCGGATCGCCACCCCGCCCAGCAGCCTGGTCCTGAGCGAGTCCGACTTCCAGCGGATCTACAAGCCGGTCAACAAGTACTACTTCGCGGGCTCCACGCTCGTAGCCGACCCGGTGTACGTGCGCCAGCGCAGCGACCCCGACTCCCGCATGGACCCCACCACGCAGACCGTGCAGTCGCTGCTCGCCGGTCCCTCCAAGTGGCTCGGCCCGGTCGTCACCACCGCCTTCCCGACCGGCACCGAACTGCGCGAGGGCACCAAGTCCCTGTCCTACGACGGCCAGAACACGCTGCGCGTCCCGCTCAACGACAAGGGCGGCAACGTCGGGCAGCCGCAGTGCCAGAAGATGGCCACCCAACTCCTCTACACCGTGCGGGACCTGACGGCCTCCCGGCTGGACCGGGTCGAACTGCTGCGCCCCGACGGGAAGTCCTCGCTGTGCTGGGTGACCGGTTCGGCCGCCGCGGTCATCGCCGGCCGGCCGCCGTCCCCGGACCACCAGTACTACGTGGACAAGGACGCCCGGCTGGTGCGGATGGTGCTGAACGTGGGCGCCGACGACCAGCAGCAGGACAAGCCGGAGCCGGCGCCCGGCCCGCTGGCCACGGCCGCGGCCTTCAAGGTGGGTTCGGCCGCGATCACGTACGACGAGAAGCGGGCGGCGGTGGTCTCCGAGGACGGCCACGGGCTGTACGTGGTGACGCTGACGACCGCCGGTCCGATGCCGCAGCCGCTGCTGAACAGCAAGTCGGGCAAGCTGACCGCACCCACCTGGGACGCCCGCGGCGACCTGTGGATCGCGGACGGCGACCCGCAGACCCAGGGCCTGTGGCGGGTCCCGGGAGGCACCGGGACCCCGCAGAAGGTGGAGGTCTCCGGGCTGAACGGGGCGCGGATCACCGGGCTGAAGGCCTCGCCCGACGGGGTGCGCGTCGCGCTGCTCGTGGAGCGGGAGGGCGCCCGCAAGAACCTCTTCCTGGGGCGCGTCGAGCGGACCGAGGGCGCCGGGGACTCCGCGCCGGTGTCGGTGCGCGAGCTGCGGCCCGCGGCCCCGCAGATGGCGGAGGTCACGGCGATGAGCTGGGCGCCGCGCGGGCGGCTGCTGGTGGTGGGCCGCGAGAGCGGCGGCGTCGACCAGGCCCGCTACATGCTGGCGGACGGGTCGATGGTCGCGGCGAGCCTGCCCGGGGCGACCGGGATGAGCGCGATCGCCGCCTCCGAGGACGAGGCCAAGCCGGTGGTGGCCCTCTCCGGCGAGGACGGCATCGTGTGGCTGCCGCCGGGCGCGCAGTGGCGCACGGTGGCGGCGGGCGGCAAGGCGCCGGTCTACCCGGGCTGAGCCGCCGCCCGGCCCGGCCGGGTTTCCACGGCCGGGTTTTCCACAGGGGTGGCGGGCGCGGTGCGCGCCCGGCACGGTGGACGCATGCGGGAGTGCGTGCGGGGCTGGTGGCGCGAGGTGAGCGGGCTGGTGCTGGCCGGCGGCTGCGAGGGCTGCGGCGCGGCCGGAGCCGGGCCGCGGTTGTGCGCGCGCTGCCGTGCCGCCCTGGGCGGGGCCCGGGCGGGGCGGGTGCGGCCGGCCGTGCGGCGGGCGGGGCCGGTGGGGCTGCCGGCGGTGTACGCGGGGGCGCCGTACGAAGGGGTCGTACGGACCGTCCTGCTGGCCCACAAGGAGCGCGGGGCGCTGCCCCTGGCGGGCCCGCTGGGCCGGGCCCTCGCGGCGGCCGTGCTGTGCGCCGGCGGCGCGGCCGACCGGGCGGGCGGTGACCGGGCCGGGGACGACCGGGCCGGGGACGACCGGGCCGGAGGCGACCGGGTGGCCGGTGGCGGTGTCCGCCGGGACGCGGGGCGGGAGCTGGTGCTGGTGCCCGTGCCCTCCGCGCGGCGGACCGTACGGGCGCGCGGGCACGATCCGGCGCGCAGGATCGCCCTGGCCGCCTCGGCGCGGCTGCGCGCGGCCGGGGTGCCCGCGCGGGTGGTGCCCCTGCTGGAACCGTGCCGGCCGGTCGAGGACCAGGCGGGGTTGGGGGCGGCACGGCGGTTCGAGAACCTCGCCGGGGCCCTTCGGGTGCGCCCGGGAGGGCTGCGCGCGGCGGCCGGGGCACGGATCCTGCTGGTGGACGACCTGATCACGACCGGGGCCACGCTCGCGGAGGCGGCGCGGGCCCTGCGCGCGGCCGGAGCGGCGCCGGAGGCGGCCGCCGTGGTGGCGGCGCCCGGCGGGTCGTTCGAGCGGATCCGGCCGTATCCGGGCGGCGGTCGCCGGCCGGATACCCGGACAGAGCAAAAATCTTGTGAATAGATTTGGAACTGCCGGGGAATGCGCATCGTTGCAGGTAGTAAGAGGGAACAGCCACCTGATCGGAGGTATGTTCCGGTAGCGGGTGCCGACAACCGGCTTTGAGAGATATGTTCGGTTGTGAGGAACTGGCGATCCTTGGGCCCCGGGTATCGGAGCACCGATCCGCCCGTTATTGGAATCTTCGTGTCAGAGGGTGTCTCTCTACTCCGAAGTCGGTGGGATGTAGATCTTGCCGATGGGGGAGGAGGAGGTGAAAGTCGCCAAGTCCGAGGCTCCGGTGTTCACCGGAGCCTGGTGCGAAAGGGAGACGCTTCGCCGCTGGAGGCGGGGCTCTCCGGGAACGGAGTTCTGCGTGGACATCGTCGTCAAGGGCCGCAAGACCGAGGTGCCCGAGCGGTTCCGCAAGCACGTGGCCGAGAAGCTGAATCCGGAGCGGATCCAGAAGCTCGACGCCAAGGTGATCAGCTTGGACGTCGAGGTGTCCAAGGAGCACAACCCGCGCCAGGCCGACCGTTCCGACCGCGTGGAGATCACCCTGCGTTCGCGGGGCCCGGTGATCCGTGCCGAGGCCGCCGCCGCAGACCCGTACGCGGCGCTCGACCTGGCTCAGGACAAGCTGGAGGCCCGGCTGCGCAAGCAGCACGACAAGCGTTTCACCCGCCGCGGCAACGGCCGGCTGTCGGCGGCCGAGGTCGCCGACGTGGTGCCCGGCGTCGCCCAGCTGAACGCGAACGGCGAGCCGGTCGGCGAGGAGAAGGCGGAGGGGGTCCCGACCACACGCATCGGATCCCTGGAAGTCCAGGGCGAGGGCCCGCTCATCGTCCGCGAGAAGACCCACACGGCCGGGCCCATGTCGCTCGACCAGGCGCTCTACGAAATGGAACTGGTCGGCCACGACTTCTATCTGTTCGTGGACTCCGAAACCAAGATGCCCAGCGTCGTCTACCGCCGTCACGCCTATGACTACGGCGTCGTCCACCTGAACTCCGACGGAGCCTCCAGCTCGGACGAGTCCGCGGCCGGCGCGGGCGGCGCGCTCGGCGGCTGATCATTCGACCGTCGCCCCTGTGGAACGCCCCCGGGCGTTCCACAGGGGCACTTGTCCGAGAAGAATGGCCGGTTGTCACCCCTACCGGCGCGTACTGGCCCGTATGAGCCAGGCCGGTTCCGCGGGACCCCCGTGCGATGGTGCGGGCATGGAATCATGGCGGGCAGTCAATCGGCGGGGCAATCCGCCGGGTTGGCCGGCAGCTCGGTACATGCAGGGGGAGGAATGATGGCGGACGGCTTCGGGCCGGTGCGCGGTGACGACGGCGCGGGCTGTCGTGTGGTGGACTCGGCCGGGGCCGGCGAGAGCGCGGGCGATCCGGCGGGGGAACCCATCCGGGTGCTCGTCGTCGACGACCACGCCCTGTTCCGGCGCGGGCTGGAGATCGTCCTCGCGCAGGAGGAGGACATCCAGGTCGTCGGTGAGGCGGGGGACGGGGCGGAGGCGGTCGACAAGGCCGCGGACCTGCTGCCGGACATCGTCCTCATGGACGTGCGGATGCCCCGGCGCGGCGGCATCGAGGCCTGCACCTCGATCAAGGAGGTGGCCCCCTCCGCGAAGATCATCATGTTGACGATCAGCGACGAGGAGGCCGACCTCTACGACGCGATCAAGGCGGGCGCGACGGGCTACCTGCTGAAGGAGATCTCCACGGACGAGGTCGCCACCGCGATCCGGGCCGTGGCCGACGGACAGTCCCAGATCAGCCCGTCCATGGCCTCCAAGCTGCTGACCGAGTTCAAGTCGATGATCCAACGCACCGACGAGCGGCGCCTGGTGCCCGCGCCGCGGCTGACGGACCGCGAGCTGGAGGTCCTCAAGCTCGTGGCGACCGGCATGAACAACCGGGACATCGCCAAGCAGTTGTTCATCTCCGAGAACACCGTCAAGAACCACGTGCGCAACATCCTGGAGAAGCTCCAGCTCCACTCCCGGATGGAAGCGGTCGTCTACGCGATGCGGGAGAAGATCCTGGAGATCCGCTGACGGTGTCCGCGAGGGTGTTCGCGGCGGGGTCCTTCGCCGGGTCCGCGGCGCCGGCGCCCGGGGAGGGGCGCGGGCCGGGACCCGGTCAACCGGTCACCGGAGCGCGGCCAGCTCGGCCGTGACGGCGTCCGCCTCGGCCGGGGTGGAGGCCCGCTCGACGCGCACGTCGTCGCAGCCGACCCACCCCGCCGCCTCCCACAGGGCCTCCGCCATGGCCCCGGCCGCCTTCGGGGTGGTCAGGGACAGCTGCCGGGCCACCAGCGTGCTGCCCTCCCGGGCCGGGTCGACGCGCCCCCGCAGCCGGCCGTCGGCCAGCAGCGGCATCGCGAAGTAGCCGTGGATCCGCTTCGCCTTGGGGACGTAGGCCTCCAGGCGGTGAGTGAAGCCGAAGATCCGCTCGGTGCGGGGCCGGTCCCACACGAGGGAGTCGAACGGGGACAGCAGGGTGGTGCGGTGGCGCCCGCGCGGCGGCGCGGCCAGCGCCTCCGGGTGGGCCCAGGCGGGCTTGCCCCAGCCCTCCACCGCCACCGGGACCAGGCCGGCGTCCTCGACGACCGCGTCGAACTGCTCGCCCTTGAGGCGGTGGTAGTCGGCGATGTCGGCGCGGGTGCCCACCCCGAGCGAGCGCCCCGCCAGCGCCACCAGTCGGCGCAGGCACTCGCGGTCGTCGACGTCGTCGTGGAGCAGGGTGTCGGGGACGACCCGCTCGGGGAGGTCGTAGACGCGCTTCCAGCCGCGCCGCCGCGAACAGATCACCTCACCGGTGTCGAGGAGCCACTCCACCGCGATCTTGCTCTCGGACCACTCGAACCACTCGCCGCCGTTCTTCGCGCCGCCGAGCTCGGTGGAGGTCAGCGGGCCGTCCGCGCGCAGCCGGTCCAGGACCGCCCTCGTCGAACGCTCCTTGTCCGCCAGGACGTGCCAGCGGTGGCCGCGCGCCAGCCGCGAGCGGCGGCGGAAGGCGAAGTGCGGCCACTCCTCGATCGGCAGGACGCAGGCCGCGTGCGACCAGTACTCGAAGGCGTGGCCGTCGCTCCAGTACGCCTCCTCCACCGCCTCCCGGCCGACCGCGCCCAGGCGCGCGTACGGGATCAGCTCGTGCGAGCGGGCCAGTACGGAGATGGTGTCCAGCTGGACCGCGCCCAGGTGGCGCAGCACCCCTCGGACCCCGCCCCGGCGGTCGGGGGCGCCGAGCAGGCCCTGCGCGCGCAGGGCGATCCGGCGGGCCTCGTCGGCGGACAGGGAGACGGTCGGGCGGGGCGCGCCCGCGGGGCTGCTGGTCATGGGCGCAGCCTAGGCCGGGGCACTGACAGGGGAGGGGACGCCGTCGGCGCGGACATGGGGGAGGGCGGGGGTCAGGCCGAGGTCGGAGGGGAGCAGCGCGCCCACCCAGCAGTCGCGGGTGGTGCCCCGGTGGCGCATGCCGGCCCGCAGGAGGCCCTCGACACGGAATCCGGCCTTCTCGGCGACGGCGCGGGAGGCCCCGTTGCCGGCCTCGGCGCGCCATTCGAGGCGTACGGAGCCCAGCTCGGTGAAGGCCCAGCGGGCGACGCCCAGGACGGCTTCGGTCATGTAGCCGTGGCCGCGGTGCTCCTTGGTGGCCCAGTAGCCGATCTCGTGGGCGCGCTCGCCGAAGGCGAGGTGGACGTGGACCCCGATCGCGGCGACGAGGGGGCCGCCCGCGCCGAGGCGCACGGCGAAGGAGTAGGCGGTGTCCTCGCGCCAACCGGTGGGGACGATCTCGTTGACGAAGGCGCGGGCGTGGACGCGTTCGTAGGGGCTGGGGACCAGGGTCCAGCGCTGGATGTCCGGGTCTTGGGCGGCGGCGTACACCTCGTCCTCGTCGGCGGGGCCGAAGGGCCGCAGGTCGAGGCGGGGCGTGGTGAGGACGGTGGGCTCCATGGGCGGATTCTCGCGGCGCGCGCAGGGGGAGGCGAACACTTTTTTCCAAAAGCCGTCCGACGGGGGCGGCACCTATGCCGTCCCCCATACGTTCTCATTCAGGGCACCCGTGCCCTACGGATACGGCGGACCTCCCGGCGTGACCACGTCCTCGCTTACGATGGCCGTTGCGGTGGGGCCCACCTGCCGTGCCCGGTTACGAAACAGTGCCCAGGCCCGACCGGCAAGGAGACAAACCTCGGTGTCCGTCTTCAACAAGCTCATGCGTGCAGGCGAAGGCAAGATCCTGCGCAAACTGCACCGCATCGCGGACCAGGTCAACTCCATCGAAGAGGACTTCGTCAACCTCTCCGACGCCGAGTTGCGCGCGCTGACCGACGAGTACAAGCAGCGTTTCCAGGACGGGGAGAGCCTGGACGACCTGATGCCCGAGGCCTTCGCCACCGTGCGCGAGGCCGCCAAGCGCGTCCTGGGTCAGCGGCACTACGACGTCCAGATGATGGGTGGCGCGGCCCTGCACCTCGGCTACGTCGCCGAGATGAAGACCGGTGAGGGCAAGACCCTCGTCGGCACCCTGCCCGCGTACCTGAACGCGCTGTCCGGCAAGGGCGTCCACCTGATCACGGTGAACGACTACCTGGCCGAGCGCGACTCCGAGATGATGGGCCGCGTCCACAAGTTCCTGGGCCTGTCCATCGGCTGCATCCTGGCGAACATGTCGCCGGCGCAGCGTCGCGAACAGTACAACTGCGACATCACGTACGGAACGAACAACGAGTTCGGCTTCGACTACCTGCGCGACAACATGGCGTGGTCGCAGGAGGAGCTGGTCCAGCGCGGCCACAACTTCGCCGTGGTCGACGAGGTCGACTCGATCCTCGTCGACGAGGCCCGTACCCCGCTGATCATCTCCGGCCCGGCCGACCAGGCCACGAAGTGGTACGCCGACTTCGCGAAGCTGGTGACCCGCCTGACGAAGGGCGAGGCCGGCCAGCCGCTGAAGGGCATCGAGGAGACCGGCGACTACGAGGTCGACGAGAAGAAGCGCACCGTCGGCATCCACGAGGCCGGTGTCGCCAAGGTCGAGGACTGGCTCGGCATCGACAACCTCTACGAGTCGGTGAACACCCCGCTCGTCGGTTACCTGAACAACGCGATCAAGGCCAAGGAGCTGTTCAAGGCCGACAAGGACTACGTCGTCATCGACGGCGAGGTCATGATCGTCGACGAGCACACCGGTCGTATCCTCGCCGGCCGCCGCTACAACGAGGGCATGCACCAGGCGATCGAGGCGAAGGAAGGGGTGGACATCAAGGACGAGAACCAGACCCTCGCCACGATCACCCTCCAGAACTTCTTCCGCCTGTACTCGAAGCTGTCCGGCATGACCGGTACGGCCATGACCGAGGCCGCCGAGTTCCACCAGATCTACAAGCTCGGCGTCGTCCCGATCCCGACGAACCGTTCGATGCAGCGCAAGGACCAGCCCGACCTCATCTACCGCACCGAGGTCGCCAAGTTCGCCGCCGTCGTCGACGACATCGCGGAGAAGCACGAGAAGGGTCAGCCGATCCTCGTCGGCACGACCTCGGTCGAGAAGTCCGAGTACCTCTCGCAGCAGCTCTCCAAGCGGGGCATCCCGCACGAGGTCCTCAACGCCAAGCAGCACGAGCGCGAGGCCACGATCGTCGCCCAGGCCGGTCGCCGCGGCGCGGTCACCGTCGCCACGAACATGGCCGGTCGCGGTACGGACATCAAGCTCGGCGGCAACCCGGACGACCTCGCCGAGGCGGAGCTGCGTCAGCGCGGCCTCGACCCGGAGGAGCACATCGAGGAGTGGGCGCACGCCCTGCCCGAGGCCCTGCACCGCGCGGAGGCGGCCGTGAAGGCCGAGTTCGAGGAGGTCAAGGACCTCGGCGGGCTGTACGTGCTGGGCACCGAGCGGCACGAGTCGCGTCGTATCGACAACCAGCTGCGCGGTCGCAGCGGCCGTCAGGGCGACCCGGGCGAGTCCCGTTTCTACCTGTCGCTGGGCGACGACCTGATGCGTCTGTTCAAGGCGCAGATGGTCGAGCGGGTCATGGCGATGGCGAACGTGCCCGACGACGTCCCGATCGAGAACAAGATGGTGACGCGGGCGATCGCGTCGGCCCAGTCGCAGGTCGAGACCCAGAACTTCGAGACCCGCAAGAACGTCCTGAAGTACGACGAGGTCCTCAACAGCCAGCGCGAGGTCATCTACGGCGAGCGCCGCCGCGTCCTGGAGGGCGAGGACCTGCACGAGCAGGTGCGCTTCTTCATGGACGACACGATCGACGCGTACATCGCGGCCGAGACGGTCGAGGGCTTCGCGGAGGAGTGGGACCTGGAGCGGCTGTGGAGCGCCTTCCGGCAGCTCTACCCGATCAAGGTCACGGTCGAGGAGCTGGAGGAGGCCGCCGGCGACCGCGCGGGCATCACCGCCGAGTTCATCGCGGAGTCCGTCAAGGACGACATCCACGAGCAGTACGAGGCGCGCGAGACGGCGCTCGGCTCCGAGGTCATGCGCGAGCTGGAGCGGCGCGTGGTCCTGTCGGTGCTCGACCGCAAGTGGCGTGAGCACCTCTACGAGATGGACTACCTCCAGGAGGGCATCGGCCTGCGCGCGATGGCCCAGAAGGACCCGCTGGTCGAGTACCAGCGCGAGGGCTTCGACATGTTCAACGCCATGATGGAGGGCATCAAGGAGGAGTCCGTCGGCTACCTGTTCAACCTGGAGGTCCAGGTCGAGCAGCAGGTCGAGGAGCTTCCGGTGCAGGACGCGGCGCCTTCGCTGAACAAGGAGCCGGCCGCCGTGCGTCCGGAGATCCGGGCCAAGGGCCTGGAGGCCCCGCAGCGTCGGGACCGGCTGCACTTCTCCGCCCCGTCGGTGGACGGCGAAGGCGGTGTCGTCGAGGGCGACTTCGAGTCCGAGGGCGGCGGTGACGGCCTGACGCGCGCCGAGCGGCGCAAGGCGCAGAAGGCCTCGGGCGGACGTCGCCGCAAGAAGTGACCTCGACCCGATCGGGGTGAGCACGTCGGCCGGGGCCGGACACCGAGGGTGTCCGGCCCCGGCCGCGTCGTGTCCGGGGCCCGGGGTCCGGGCCCCGCGTGCCGCGTGCAGCGCGCCCGGCGGGATCAGGCCCGGGAGGCCGGGCGCGGGGGCCGGATCTCCACGGCCGCGCAGCGCCAGCGCAGGTCGGGACCCTGTTCGAGGCGGAAGGCCATCGCCTGGACGCGGTCGCCCGCCGCGATGCGGGCGAAGGCCTCGATGACCCCGGGCCCGGGGTGGAAGCGGCCGCAGTGGCGCAGTACGGGGCGCGGGCGGTCGCGCGACGGCGTGGAGGGGGCCAGCCCGGCCAGTTGCTCGTACGCCTCTCCCACGGTGTGGCCGAGGAGCGAGTGGACCGGCCGTTGGCCGCTGAGCACGGCCAGCAGGCGCCGGGCGAACCAGTCGTGCGGGGCGGGCGGGCGCCGCGCCGGCGTCGGGGTGACGGGGCGGGTGGCCGTGGCCGACCCCGTGGGCGTGGGCGTACGTGTGCCGGTGGCTGCGGCCATGCCCGTACGCGCGCCGGTGGCTGTGGCCGTGCCTGTACGTGCGCCGGTGGCTGTGCCCCTGCCCATGGCCGGGGCCGTACGTGTGCCGGTGGCCGCGCCCGGGCCCGCGCCCGGGCCCGTCGCCGTGACGGGGGTCGTGGCCGGGGTCGGGCGAGGGGCCGTAGGAGGCCGGGCCGTTCCCGTGGCCGTGTCGGTGCCCGGCGCCGTGCCCGGGGTCGGGCGGGGGGCGGTGGGGGGTCGGCGTTGGTCGCGGCGTCCGGCGGGGCGGGTGCGGCCGGGGCCGCCGGGCCCGGCGCGTCGGCCCTCGCCGCCGACCGAGGCGCGGGTGGTGGTGCTGGTGTCCATGGCGGATCCCCCGAACGGACCGGGCCCGGCAGCGATGGTACCGGGCGGTAACTTGATGGGGGGTTTCTACGACCGCCGAACACGCTCCGCAACCGCCCGGCCGGCGGGCTCCGGCGCCCGCCCCCGTTCACCTATCCGGATGGCCCCGGCCCGGCCCCGGGGCGCCGTCCGCCGGGCGCGGGGAGCGGGGTGGACGGCCCCCGAGGGGCTCCCGTGGGCCCGAAGGGGTACCGGCCCGTCACCCTGACGGCCGCGTCCGGGCGCGCGGTGCGGCGCACGGCGGGCGGGGCACGGGGACGCGGGGGCGCGGTCGTATCCTGAGGGCGTTCTCCGACTACCGAAAGCAGCCGGCCATGCGCGTGTACGTCCCCCTGACACTCCCCGGGCTCGCCGAGGCGCACAAGGCGGGCGAGCTGGGCCCCGCCCCGCTCCGCGCGTACGCGGTCACGCCCGCGCTGCGCGAGTGGTACGTCTCCGACGACATCGAGGAGCTGGAGTACGCGGCCCTGGGCCGCGCCGCCACCGCCTCCCTGCGCCTGCTCGCCGAGGACGCGGCCGCGCCCCGCAAGCGGGTCGTCGTCGCCCTGGACGTGGCCGACAAGGCCGTCACCGCCGACGAGGGGTCCGACGAGGCCGCCCTCGGCCGGGTCGCCCTCGCCGCGCCCGCACGCCTCACCGTGGCCGCCTCCGTGCACGTGGACGCCGACGACGCCCGCGCGGACGTCGCGGCCGCCGCCGGAGCCGTCACCGCCTCCGACGCCGGGGACGACGACGCCCGCTCCACCGTCGACGACGCCGACGAGCACGAGCTGCTCTGGTTCGGCGTCCAGGAGATCCCGGGGCTGCTGGCATGAGCGCGACGAACCATCTGGTCTGGGACTGGAACGGCACCCTGCTCCACGACATCGACGCGGTGATCACCGCGACGAACGCGAGCTTCGCCGAGCTCGGCTTCCCGCCGATCACCCTGGAGACGTACCGCGACCTGTACGTCGTACCGGTCCCGAAGTTCTACGAGCGCCTCATGGGCCGGCTGCCCACCGAGGCCGAGTGGCTGGTCATGGACGAGGCCTTCCACCGCCACTACTGGGTCGCCGCCGACGGCGCCGGGCTCACCGAGGGGGCCCGGGAGCTGCTGCGCGACTGGCAGGGCGACGGGCTCACGCAGTCCCTGCTGTCCCTGGCGCCCCACGAACGGCTCATACCGCTCGTGACCGCGCACGGGATCGACACGCACTTCCTGCGCGTCGACGGACGCGTCGGGCCCTCGCACACCACGAAGGCGGGGCACCTCGTACGCCATTTGGCCGCCATCGAACCCTTCGGTGTGACCGCCGCCCGTACGGTCCTCATCGGAGACGCCGTGGACGACGCCCTCGCCGCCGCCCACGTGGGCGCGCGGGCCGTCCTGTACACCGGCGGTTCGCACAGCCGCGCAAGTCTGGAATCGGCCGGAGTTCCCGTCGTCGACACCCTGGCGGAAGCGGTCGCCACAGCTAGAGGCCTGGCCGAATAGCACTCGACGCGGGCGGCCTTGGCACGCCGGGCCACCTGCGTCGCTGTCCAGAACGTCAAAGTTCCGGCTCCGGATTTGTACACACACAGATCAGGACTGGGGCTAGCCTGGTACCCGTGATCAGCGCGATAGTCACCGGGGACACTGACGCCCCCGACCCGCGCCCGGCGCACGACCGTGCCCGGGCCTTCGCTGATCCCTGCCGCCGGGACCTCCTGCCTCACATGGCCGAAACCCTCCCGGTCGGCTCTCACGACGGCATAGCGTCGATCCCGAATCCGGACGGACATCCCGCCTCATCGCGGCGCCGTGTCATTCCTTCCTTCACCTACGTCACGCAATGGCGCGCGACAGGAGCCAGAGGACATGCAGACCAAGCTGGACGAAGCAAAGGCCGAGCTGCTCGCGCGGGCGGCACGGGTAGCTGAGAACAGCCCGGCCGGGGGGCTACTTCCGACTGGGTCCGAGCAAGGGGAGCGCCCCGACCGGGCCACGACCCTCTCCTACCTCCAGCGCTACTACCTGCACACCGCGCCGGAAGACCTCCTCGACCGGGACCCGGTCGACGTCTTCGGTGCGGCGCTCTCCCACTACCGGCTCGCCGAGACCCGGCCGCAGGGCACCGCGAACGTCCGGGTGCACACCCCCACGGTCGAGGAGAACGGCTGGACCTCCAGCCACTCGGTCGTCGAGGTCGTCACCGACGACATGCCCTTCCTCGTCGACTCCGTCACCAACGAGCTCTCCCGCCAGGGACGCGGCATCCACGTCGTGATCCACCCGCAGGTCGTCGTGCGCCGCGACGTCACCGGTCGGCTCATCGAGATCCTCGGCCCCGACTGCGACGCCCACGGCCCCAAGACCGCGCGCCCCCACGACTCCCTCGTCGAGTCCTGGATCCACGTCGAGATCGACCGCGAGACCGACAAGGCCGACCTCAAGCAGATCACCGGCGACCTGCTGCGCGTCCTGTCCGACGTCCGCGAGTCCGTCGAGGACTGGGAGAAGATGCGCGACGCCGCGCTGCGCATCGCCGACGAGCTGCCGAACGAGCCCACCGCGCCCGACCTGCGCGAGTACGAGCTCGAAGAGGCCCGCGAACTGCTGCGCTGGCTGGCCGACGACCACTTCACCTTCATCGGCTACCGCGAGTACAACCTCGTCGACGACGACGCCCTCGCCGCCGTGCCCGGCACCGGCCTCGGCATCCTGCGCTCCGACCCGCTGCACACCGGCCAGGAGGACGCGCACCCCGTCTCGCCGTCCTTCAACCGGCTCCCGGCCGACGCCCGCGCCAAGGCCCGCGAGCACCGCCTCCTGGTGCTGACCAAGGCCAACAGCCGCGCCACCGTGCACCGCCCCTCGTACCTCGACTACGTCGGCGTCAAGAAGTTCGACGCCGACGGCAACGTCGTCGGCGAGCGCCGCTTCCTCGGCCTGTTCTCCTCCGCCGCGTACACCGAGTCCGTGCGCCGCGTCCCGGTGATCCGCCGCAAGGTCGCCGAGGTGCTGGAGCAGGCGGGCTTCGCCCCCTCCAGCCACGACGGCCGCGACCTCCTCCAGATCCTGGAGACCTACCCGCGCGACGAGCTGTTCCAGACCCCGGTCGACAAGCTCCGCGAGATCGTCACCTCCGTCCTGTACCTCCAGGAACGCCGCCGGCTGCGGCTGTACCTGCGCCAGGACGAGTACGGCCGCTACTACTCCGCGCTGGTCTACCTGCCCCGCGACCGGTTCACCACCGGCGTCCGGCTGCGCCTGATGGACATCCTCAAGGAGGAGCTCGACGGCATCAGCGTCGACTTCACCGCCTGGAACACCGAGTCGGTCCTCTCCCGCATCCACTTCGTCGTCCGCGTCCCGCAGGGCACCCAGCTGCCCGCGCTGACCGACGCCGACGTCGAGCGCGTCGAGTCCCGCCTGGTCGAGGCCGCCCGCTCCTGGGCCGACGGCTTCCAGGAGGCCCTCATCGCCGAACTCGGCGAGGAGCGCGCCGCCGAACTGCTGCGCAAGTACGGCACGTCCTTCCCCGAGGGCTACAAGGCCGATCACTCGCCGCGCTCGGCCGTCGCCGACCTGTGCCACCTGGAGCGGCTCTCCGCCAGCGACAGCGAGTTCGCGCTGTCCCTGTACGAGCCGGTCGGCGCGGGCCCCGGCGAGCGCCGCTTCAAGATCTACCGCACCGGCGAGCAGGTCTCCCTCTCCGCCGTCCTGCCGGTCCTCCAGCGCCTGGGCGTCGAGGTCACCGACGAGCGGCCGTACGAGCTGCGCCGCACCGACCGGGTCAGCGCCTGGATCTACGACTTCGGCCTGCGGATGCCCGCCGGCGCCGGCAACGGGGACGCCTACCTCGGCGACGACGCCCGCGAGCGGTTCCAGGAGGCCTTCGCGGCCGTGTGGACCGGCGCGGCCGAGAACGACAACTTCAACACCCTGGTGCTGGGCGCCGGGCTCACCTGGCGGCAGGCCGTCGTCCTGCGCGCGTACGCCAAGTACATGCGCCAGGCCGGCTCCACCTTCAGCCAGGACTACATGGAGGACACCCTCCGCAACAACGTCCACACCACCCGGCTGCTGGTCTCCCTCTTCGAGGCCCGGATGTCGCCGGTCCGCCAGACCGCCGGCACCGAGCTGGTCGACGCCATGCTGGAGGAGCTGGACGGGGCCCTGGACCAGGTCGCCTCGCTCGACGAGGACCGCATCCTGCGCTCGTTCCTGACCCTCATCAAGGCCACCCTGCGCACCAACTTCTTCCAGCCGGACAGCGCGGGCGAGCAGCACTCCTACGTGTCGATGAAGTTCGACCCGCAGGCCATCCCGGACCTGCCGGCCCCGCGCCCCGCGTTCGAGATCTGGGTGTACTCCCCGCGCGTCGAGGGCGTCCACCTGCGCTTCGGCAAGGTCGCCCGCGGCGGCCTGCGCTGGTCCGACCGCCGCGAGGACTTCCGCACGGAGATCCTCGGCCTGGTCAAGGCGCAGATGGTCAAGAACACCGTCATCGTGCCCGTCGGCGCCAAGGGCGGCTTCGTCGCCAAGAACCTGCCGGACCCGTCGGTGGACCGCGACGCGTGGCTCGCCGAGGGCATCGCCTCGTACAAGATCTTCATCTCGGCGCTGCTCGACATCACCGACAACATGGTCGCCGGCGAGGTCGTGCCGCCGCAGGGCGTCGTCCGACACGACGAGGACGACACCTACCTCGTCGTCGCCGCCGACAAGGGCACCGCCACCTTCTCCGACATCGCCAACGGCGTCGCGGAGTCCTACGGCTTCTGGCTGGGCGACGCCTTCGCCTCCGGCGGCTCCGCCGGCTACGACCACAAGGGCATGGGCATCACCGCCCGCGGCGCCTGGGAGTCGGTCAAGCGGCACTTCCGCGAGCTGGGCCACGACACCCAGACCGAGGACTTCACGGTCGTCGGCGTCGGCGACATGTCCGGCGACGTCTTCGGCAACGGCATGCTGCTCTCCGAGCACATCCGCCTGGTCGCGGCCTTCGACCACCGGCACATCTTCATCGACCCGAACCCGGACTCGGCCGTCTCCTACGCCGAGCGCCGCCGCCTCTTCGACCTGCCGCGCTCCTCCTGGGCCGACTACGACACCGCCCTGCTGTCGGCGGGCGGCGGAGTGCACCCGCGCAGCGCCAAGGCCATCCCGGTCAACGCCCAGATGCGCGAGGCCCTCGGCATCGAGGCGGGCGTCACCAAGATGACCCCGGCCGAGCTGATGCAGGCCGTCCTCCAGGCCCCCGTGGACCTGCTGTGGAACGGCGGCATCGGCACGTACGTCAAGGCGAGCACCGAGACGCACACCGACGTCGGCGACAAGGCCAACGACGCCATCCGCGTCAACGGCTCGGACGTCCGCGCCCGGGTCATCGGCGAGGGCGGCAACCTCGGTCTGACCCAGCTCGGCCGCATCGAGTTCGCCCGCTCCGGCGCCGGCGGCGAGGGCGGCAGGATCAACACCGACGCCATCGACAACAGCGCGGGCGTCGACACCTCCGACCACGAGGTGAACATCAAGATCCTGCTCAACGCGGTCGTCGCCGACGGCGACATGACCGTCAAGCAGCGCAACAAGCTGCTCGCCGAGATGACCGACGAGGTCGGCACCCTCGTGCTGCGCAACAACTACGCGCAGAACGTCGCCCTGGCCAACGGCTCCTCCCAGGCCCCCAGCCTGCTCCACGCCCAGCAGCGCTTCATGCGCCGCCTGGGCCGCGACGGACTGCTGGACCGCCAGCTGGAGTTCCTGCCCAACGACCGGCAGATCCGCGAGCTGCTCAACAACGGCAAGGGCCTGACCCAGCCGGAGCTGGCCGTCCTGTTCGCCTACACCAAGATCACGGTGGCGGACGAGCTGATCGCGACCGAGCTGCCGGACGACCCGTACCTGCGCCGTCTGCTGCACGCCTACTTCCCGGGCGCGCTGCGCGAGCGGTTCCCCGAGCAGGTCGACGGGCACGCGCTGCGCCGCGAGATCGTCACCACCCTGCTGGTCAACGACACCGTCAACACCGGTGGTTCGACCTTCCTGCACCGCCTGCGCGAGGAGACCGGGGCCTCCCTGGAGGAGATCGTCCGGGCGCAGCTCTCGGCCCGCGAGATCTTCGGCCTGGCCGAGGTGTGGGACGCCGTCGAGGCCCTCGACAACAAGGTCGCCGCCGACGTCCTGACCCGGGTGCGGCTGCACTCGCGCCGACTGGTCGAGCGCGGCACGCGCTGGCTGCTCAACAACCGGCCGCAGCCGCTCCAGATCACCGAGACCGTCGAGCTGTTCGGCGAGCGCGTGGCGCACGTCTGGTCCGAGCTGCCGAAGCTGGTGCGCGGCGCCGACCTGGACTGGTACCGGTCGGTGATGGACGAGCTGATCGGCGAGGGCGTGCCGGAGGAGCTCGCGGCGAAGGTGGCCGGGTTCTCCTCGGCCTTCCCGACGCTGGACATCGTCGCGATCGCGGACCGTACGGGTGTCGACCCGCTGGCCGTCGCCGAGGTGTACTACGACCTCGCCGACCGGCTGGAGATCACGCAGCTGATGGACCGCATCATCGAGCTGCCGCGGTCGGACCGTTGGCAGTCGATGGCCCGCGCGTCCATCCGCGAGGACCTCTTCGCGGCGCACGCCGCGCTGACGGCCGACGTGCTGTCGGTGGGCGACGGCGAGTCGACCCCCGAGGAGCGCTTCAAGGTCTGGGAGGACAAGAACGCCGCGATCATCGGCCGCGCCCGGACGACCCTGGACGAGATCCGGGGCTCGGACGACTTCGACCTGGCGAACCTGTCGGTGGCGATGCGGACGATGCGCAGCCTGCTGCGCGTGCACGGCGCCTGACGACGGCGCACGGGTGAAGGCCCCGGCTGTCGGAACGATTCGTTCCGGCAGCCGGGGCCTTCCGGCGTCCGGGGGCGCCCGGGCGGGTGCGTACGGTGCCGCGTCCGCGGGTCAGCCGCGGGTGTGGGCCTCGTAGGCGTCGCAGACCTCGGCCGAGGGGCCGTCCATGCGCAGGACCCCGGACTCCAGCCAGATGGCCCGGTCGCAGGTCTCGCGTACGGTGCCGATGCCGTGGCTGACCAGGAAGACGGTGCCGGCCTTGGCGCGCAGCTCCTCGATGCGGGCCTGGCTGCGGCGCTGGAAGGCGGCGTCGCCGGTGGCCAGGGCCTCGTCGATCATCAGGACGTCGTGGTCCTTGGCGGCGGCGATGGAGAACCGCAGCCGGGCGCCCATGCCGGAGGAGTAGGTGCGCATCGGCAGGGAGATGAAGTCGCCCTTCTCGTTGATGCCGGAGAAGTCGACGATGTCCTGGTAGCGCTCGCGGATCTGCGTGCGGGTCATGCCCATCGCGAGCCCGCCGAGGACGACGTTGCGCTCGCCGGTGAGGTCGTTCATCAGGGCGGCGTTGACGCCCAGCAGGGAGGGCTGGCCGTGTGAGTAGACGGCGCCGCGGGCGACGGGCTGGAGGCCGGCGATGGCCTTCAGGAGGGTGGACTTGCCCGAGCCGTTGGAGCCGATGAGGCCGATGGCCTCACCCTTGTACGCGGTGAAGCTGACGCCCTTGACGGCGTGCACCTCGCGCACGCCCGGGGCGGGCCGGCGGGAGAAGATCCGGCTGAGGGCGGCGGTGGCGCCGCCGCGCGCGCCCTGGCCGTGCACCTTGTAGATCACGTGGACCTCGTCGGCGATGACGGTCGGGACGCGGGTGTCGGCGGCCGCCCCGTGGCGGGGCGCGCTGCGGGTGATGGTGTCAGCCACGGCCGTACTCCTCCTCCGCCTTCCAGAAGAAGACGAATCCGCCGACGCCGGCGAGCAGGGCCCACCCGATCGCGATCGGCCACACGTGATGGGGCAGGGCGCTCGCCTTGAAGCTGTCGATCAGGGCGAAGCGCATCAGGTCGATGTAGACGGCGGCCGGGTTGGCCTTCAGCAGGAGCGTCACCCAGTGCGGCAGGTGGTCCGTCCTGAGCATGGAGTCGATGGACCACATGACGCCCGAGGAGTACATCCAGGTCCGCAGGACGAAGGGCATCAGCTGGCTGACGTCGGGGTTCTTGCTGCCGATGCGGGCCATGACCAGGGCGCAGCCCGCGCAGAAGACGGCCGTCAGGAACAGGGCCGGCAGGGCGATCAGCCAGGAGGCGGACGGGGTCTGGCCGAAGGCCAGCAGCAGCACCACCAGGGCGGCCATGGTGACGAGGAGCTGCTGGAAGAGCTGCACCACGGAGGAGAGCGGCAGGCTCGCGCGCGGGAAGTGCAGGGCGCGGACCAGGCCGAGGTTGCCGTGGACGGCGCGGGTGCCGGCGTTGACGGAGCTGCCGATGAAGTCCCAGACGAAGACGCCGGTGATCAGGAAGGGCACGTAGTCGGGCACGCCGTGGCTGGCCTTCATGACGATGCCGAAGATGAAGTAGTAGACGGCCGCGTTGAGCAGCGGGGTCATCAGGTGCCAGACCTGGCCGAGCTTGGCCGTGCTGTACGTGGAGTGCATCCGGGCGGTGGCGTACGCCGTCACGAAGTGGCGTCGGCCCCAGAGCTGCGCCACGTAGCGGGGCAGGGAGGGCCGGGCGCCGCTGACGGTCAGGCCGTGGGCCGCCGCGAGCTCCGCCGCGCGGGCGGCGGTCGGGGCGGCGGCGGGGGCCGTGGTGGTAACGGTCACGGGGGTCGCTTTCGACGGGGTCGGGGCGCCATCGACGACGGGACGGGTCCGTATCGTCGTTACGTGGAGCGTAGGCCGGGGCACGTCGGAACGCAACCGTATCGTCGTGACGTGGGGGTGCCGTCCCGCGCGGCTATGCTCTGTCCATGACCAACGAGCCCGCCCCCGCCCCCGCCCGCCGCGCCCCCGCCGGGGCGGCCGTCCTGCGCGAGGACGTGACCGAGGCGATCCGCGCGGCGGTCGTGGACGAGCTCGCGGCCGTGGGCTTCGCCCGGATGTCCATCGAGGGCATCGCCCGGCGGGCCGGCGTCGGCAAGACGGCCGTGTACCGGCGCTGGAAGTCCAAGCTCCACCTGGTGCTCGACCTGGTCGGCGCCTTCGCCGCCGACGGCCTGCCCGTGCCCGCAACCGGCTCCCTCTACGGGGACGTACGCGCCCTGCTGGAGGTCATGTCACACGTGCTGCGCCACCCGGTGGCCTCGGCGGTGATCCCGGACCTGCTGGTGGAGGCCGCCCGCAACCCCGAGATCGCCGACGCGGTCCGGGGCGCCCTGCTCGACGGCCAGAGGCGGCTGGCCGAGGGGATCGTCGCCGAGGCCGTCGCACGCGGCGAGCTGCCCGCCTCGGCCTGCCCGGAGCGGGCCCTGGACCTCGCGATCGGCCCGCTCTACTGGCGGCAGGTGGTGGTGCGCGACGCCGTGCCGGCGGCCTACCTCGACGACCTCGCCCGCTCGGTGGTGGCGGGCATGGCGGCGACCGGCCCCGGCCCCGGCCCCGACGCCGCCTGAGCCGTCACGGCCGCAGGAGCCTCACGGCCACAGGCCCGCCGTGAGCGGGGCCAGGGTCGGCTCCGGGGCGGTCCCGGGGGCCGCGGGCGCCGGGCGGCGCTCCTCCGGCGGGACGATCGCCGGAACCGGCGCGGACTGGCCCAGGAAGATCCGCCGCACGACGCGCTCGGCCGCGTGGCCGTCGTCGCAGGAACAGAACCGCGAGCGGAACGCCGCCCGCAGCTGGGCCGAGCGGGAGCCCTGCCAGTGGCCCGTCGCGAAGATGTCGACGAGCTCGTCCTCGGTGCGGGCGATCGCCCCGGGCGGGCAGGTCCGCAGGTCGAAGTAGGTCCCGCGGGCCGCCTCGTACGCCTCCCAGTCGTCGGCGTGGATCACGATCGGCCGGTCCAGCGCGGCGTAGTCGAACATCAGGGACGAGTAGTCGGTGACGAGCGCGTCCGAGGCGAGGCACAGCTCCTCCACCGACGGGTGCGCGGAGACGTCGATCAGACGCGGGTGCGGGTCCGGTGCGGCCGGCTCGCCCGCGTACGTCAGGTGGGTGCGGGCCAGGAGCACGAAGCGGGGGCCGAGGTCGCGCAGGACCCGCTCGAAGTCCAGGTGCCGGGGCATGCTGCGCCGGTAGTCGCGGTGCGTCGGGGCGTAGAGGATCGCGGTGGTGCCCGGCGCGATCCCCAGGCGCTCGCGCAGCGCGAGGACGTCGGCGCGGGTGGCCCGGTGGAAGGGGTCGTTGCGCGGGTAGCCGTACTCCAGCGTGGTGTACGAGGCGGGGAGGGCCTTCTCCCAGACGAGGGTGGAGTGCCGGTTCGCGGAGAGCAGGTAGTCCCACTGGTCGGCGCCGCGCAGCAGCCCCGCGAAGTCGGTGGTCGGGGTGGCCGCCGGCCGGTCCTGGAGGTCGAGGCCGACCCGCTTGAGCGGGGTGCCGTGCTGGGTCTGCACCAGGATCTGCCCCGGACGCTTGACGAGGCCCCGGTCGAAGTTGACGTTCGTGGTCAGGTACGTGGCCCGGGCCAGGGCCGTCCAGTAGGCGGCCGTCCCCGGGCTCAGCGCCGCGGTCCCCGCCGGCAGGCCGGCCGCGTGGCGGGGGTCGCAGATCCAGGCGGTGCGCATGTGCGGGGCGAGCTCGCGCAACTTCGCCTCGATCGCGGCCGGGTTGCAGGCGTAGCCGCCGTTCCAGTACGCGGAGAACACCGCGAGGTCGGGGCGCAGCGGCAGCAGCCGCTGGATCCGGTAGTGCAGGCGCAGGGCGCACTCGCGCAGGCCCCGCCCCAGGACGCCGGCCCCGGCCGCGCCGGCGAGGCCCGCCGCGCGCAGCGCGGACAGCACCCCGTACGTGCGCCGCAGCCCCGCCCGCATCAGGGTCTGGCGCAGCCGGTCGGTGCGGGTCAGGGACAGCGGCAGGGCGTCGGCGCCCGCGCCCGGGGCCCGGTGGCGGCGCAGCAGGGCCGAGGCCCGGGCGAAGAACTCGGCGCGGGCGGCGCGCGGCAGGCGGCGCGGGTCGGCGTACACGGCGCAGAAGTGCTCGGCCATCCGACGGTGCACGGCGGGGCGCCAGCGCTCCAGTTCGGGGCGGGCGGCGAGGAGGCCGAAGACGCGCTCGTACTGGTCGAAGACGTCCAGGTGGCGCCGGCTGGTGGTGGTCAGGATCGAGCCCGTGCGGCGCTGGCGGTAGTGGACGCAGACCCGGTCGAGGACGGCCACGGACTCGGCGGCGAGCAGCGCCGGATAGGTCCAGGGGGTGTCCTCGTAGAAGCCGGGCGGGAATTCGAGGCCCTCGCGCTCGACGTACTCGCGGCGGTACGCCTTGTTCCACACCACCATCAACATGCCGAGCAGGGCCGGGCGGTCGGCGAGGCGGAAGCTCGCCGGGCCGTCCTCGTGGAGGCGGTGGGAGAGCCGGTTGCGGACCACCTCGCCGGTCCAGAAGACGCGCGCGTAGTCGTAGACCAGGACGTCGGGGGAGCCGGTGGCCTTCAGCCGGTCGGTGACGGCCTGGAGGGCGCCGGGGGCCAGGACGTCGTCGCCGTCCAGGAAGATCAGGTAGTCGCCGGTCGCCCGGGCCAGACCCGCGTTGCGGGCCGGGCCCAGACCGAGGTTGTGCGCCAGGTGCACGGCCGTGACCCGGGGGTCGCGGGCCGCGTACTCGTCGATGATCGCACCGCACGCGTCGGGGGAGGCGTCGTCGACCGCGATCAGTTCCAGGTCCGGGTACGACTGGGAGAGGACGGAATCCAGACTCTCCTGGAGGTACGCCTGAACCTTGTACGCGGGCACGATGACGCTGAACCGGGGCACGGCACATCCAGGGGTCGGCGCGGGCATATTGCCCAGGAACCGCGCGCGCGGCGATCGGGTTACGCACCGTGTGGCATTCGGGTTACACAGCGTCAACACGGCACGTCAATGCCGTGATCATCGGGGTGTGGGGCTACGTGACCGGATACGCGACCGGCCGCCCGGCCGGTGGTGCGGCCGGGCAGGGCGACCCGTTACTTGACCGCGCCGGCCATCACCCCCGTGACGAACTGCCGCTGGAAGGCGAAGAAGACGACCAGGGGCACGACCATCGACAGGAACGCGCCCGGCGCCAGGACGTCGATGTTGTTCCCGAACTGCCGCACCTGCTGCTGGAGGGCGACCGTGACGGGCGGGTGCGCCGAGTCCGCGAAGACCAGCGCCACCAGCATGTCGTTCCACACCCACAGGAACTGGAAGATGCCGAGCGAGGCGATCGCCGGACCGCCCAGCGGCAGCACCACCCTGGCGAACAGCCGCAGTTCGCCCGCCCCGTCCAGCCGCGCCGCCTCCAGCAGCTCGCGCGGGATCTCCGCGAAGAAGTTCCGCAACAGGAAGACGGCGAAGGGCAGGCCGAAGGCCGTGTGGAAGAGCACCACGCCGGCCGTGGTCTCGAACAGGCCGAGCGTGCCGAAGAGTTCCGACACCGGGATCAGCGCCACCTGTACGGGGACCACCAGCAGCCCGACCACCACCAGGAACAGCCAGTCCCGTCCGGGGAACTCCAGCCAGGCGAAGGCGTATCCGGCGAACGAGCCCAGGGTGATCACCAGCAGCGTCGCCGGGACGGCGATCGCCACCGTGCTCAGCAGCGACCCCGTGATGGTGTCGTTCGCCAGCAGCCGCGCGTAGTTGGAGGTGGTCAGGCGGGCCGGCTCGGCGAGCACCCGCCACCAGCCGTCCTCGGCGAGATCGGTGGGGGACAGGAAGGAGGAGACCAGCAGCCCCAGGGTGGGCAGCAGCCAGAACAGGGCGGCCACCACCAGGAAGACGCGCAGGGCCCCGCCGGCCACCAGCGCGGCGAGCCGGCCCGGGCGGGAGGGGCCGCCGCCCTTCGCGACGTCGTGTGCCGGGCTCATCGGGAGGCCTCCTTGCGCATCCTGCGGATGTTCACGAGCATCACCGGCACCACCAACACCAGGAGCAGCACGGCGATGGCGCTGCCGAGCCCCGGATCGGCGTCCGTCCCGAACGAGGTCCGGTACAGCTGGAGCGCGAGCACGTTCGCGTCGTCCTGCACCGCGCCCGGGGCGATCACGAAGACCAGGTCGAAGATCTTCATCACGTTGATCACCAGGGTGACCAGCACCACCACCAGCACCGGAGCCAGCAGCGGCACGGTGATCCGCCGGAACACCTGCCACTCGTTCGCCCCGTCGACCCGGGCCGCCTCCAACAGCTCGCGCGGTACCGCGGCCAGCCCCGCCCCGATCAGCACCATCGCGAAACCGGCCCACATCCACACGTACGCCCCGATCACCGCGGGCGTCACCAACGCCGGACCCAGCCAGTCCACCCCCGCGTACGCCTCCCGGAAGTTCGCCGCCGGCAGCCGCAGCAGCGCGCCGTCGGCCGCCGCCGGGAGGGTGAAGGTGCCGTCCGCCCCGGCCGTCGTCGACGCCACCACCCGACCGTCCCGGACCGCCTCGATCCGCATCCCCGACAGCCCCGACTCGGTGGGGTCGACCGCGTTCGTCGCGCCGCCCCCGCCCCGGGTGAAGTCCTGCCAGACGGTGCCCGTCACCTTCCCGGGCAGCGGCTCGGGCCGGCCCGCCGTACGCGTCCCCGCGGGCAGCGCCTCCGGCGCCACCCCCACCAGCGGGAGCAGCGCGGGCACGCCCACCCGGACCGGGTCCCGGGTGACGAACGCGCCGCCCTCGGCGTCCCGGAGCGGGGAGTCGCGGCCGGGCCGGGCCTTGGGGAAGGCCGAGGCGGACGCGAACGTGTCGTGGACCCCGACCCAGACGGCGTTGGCCACGCCCCGGTCGGGGTCGTGGTCGTAGACGAGCCGGAAGATGATGCCCGCCGCCAGCATCGAGATCGCCATCGGCATGAACACCAGCAGCTTGAACGCCGTCCCCCAGCGCACCCGTTCGGTGAGCACCGCGAAGATCAGACCGAGGGCGGTGGCCGTGACCGGCGCGAGGACCACCCACAGCGCCGTGTTCCCGATCGCGGTCCGGATCGTCGGGTCGCCCAACATCTCGCGGTAGTTGGCCGCCCCCACGAAGGTGTCGCCGGAGCGGTCGAAGAGGCTGCGGTACAGCGAGTAGCCGATGGGATGGACGACGAGCGCCCCCAGCAGCACCAGCGACGGCAGCAGGAAGGCCGCCGCGACCAGCCGCCGGCGGCGGCCGGCCGAGGAGCGGGGGCCGGCCGGGGGGCGGCGGCCGGCCGGGGCGGGCCGCTCGCTCCGGTGGCTCCGTTCGTTCAGTTCGTTCCGGTCGGGCCGGGTGTTCCGGTCGGGCCGGTCGTTCCGGTCGCCCGCCACCGGCTCAGTTCCCGTAGGCCTTGGACGCTTCCGCCTCCAGCCTCGCCTGGATCCCCGCCACGTCCGACGGGTTCGCCAGGAAGTCCTGGAGCGCCTTCCACTCGCCCGCGCCCGGGGTCCCGCCGAACGCCGCCGGGGCCTGGTCCGACATGTCGAAGCGGAAGTCGTCGCCCGCCGCGATCAGCGCCTTCGCGATGCCCCGCTGGATGTCGTTCGGGTACACCGCCACGTCCACGGCCTTGTTCGGGGAGATGAAACCGCCCTCACGGGCCTGGATCTCCGCCGCGTCCGGCGACGCCAGGAACGTCAACAGCGCCTGCGCGCCCTTCGAGGGCTTCAGCGCCACCGCCACGTCACCGCCCGAGACCACCGGCGCCTTCGCGCCGACCGCCGGGAAGGGGAACACCAGCGCGTCCTTGCCCACCGTCGCCTCGGTCTGCCCGATGTTCACCGCCACGAAGTCGCCCTCGAAGACCATCGCCGCCGCCGGCCGGTCCCCGCCGGTGAAGGTCTGCGTCACCGACTTCGGGAACTCCGTCGCCAGCGCCCCGCTCTGGCCTCCCGCCAGGAAGTCCTTGCGGCCGAACAGCTCGCCGAGGGTCGTCAGCGCCTGCCGGACGCTCTCGTCCGTCCACTTGATCTCGTGCTTCGCCAACCGGTCGTAGTTCTGCGGGCCGGCCTGCGAGAGGTAGACGTTCTCGAACCAGTCGGTCAGCGTCCAGCCGTCCGCGCCCGCCACGGACACGGCGGGCGTCCCCGACGCCGAGAGGGTGTCCGCCGCCGTGATCAGCTCCTTCCAGGTCGTCGGGGGCTTGACGCCCGCCGCCTCGAAGGCCTTCGCGTTGTACCAGACCAGCGACTTGTTGGCCGCCTTGTAGTAGACGCCGTACGGGGTGCCGTCCACCGAGCCCAGCGCCCGCCAGCCCGGCGAGTAGTTCGCCTCCGACTGGGCCTTGGCCTCCGGACCCAGCGGCTGCGCCCACTTGTTCTTCACCGCCGCGGCCAGCGCCCCCACCTGCGGGAGGAGCGCGACGTCCGGCGGCTGCCCCCCGGCGATCTTGGTGCCGAGGAAGTTGACGATGGGGTCCTGCGCCGGCACGAACGTGACGGTCGCGCCCGTGCGCTTCTCGAACTCCTTCAGCACCTTCGCGAAGTTCGCCTGCTCGGGACCCGTCCAGACCGCGGCGACCTCCAGCTTCTCGCCGGGCAGCTTCGGTAACGTCACCCGGGGCGCCGACGCCCCGCCCGTCGTGGCACCCGCCTCCGGGGGCCCGCCGCTGCCGCCGCCGTCACCGCCGCACGCGGAGAGGGCGAGCGCGCCCGCGACCGCCAGGGCCGCCCACCCGATGTTCGTCCGGCTCGTTCCGTGCTCGCGCATGGCTGTGCCCCCGATGCCCGTGGTGTGTCCCGGACCACAAGGTCTACGCCGACCCGCGCACCCCCGCAATACCGCCTCGCGGGGTCGCGCGCCGGCGCCCGCGGCCCGTCAGGGGGCGGGCGGGAACAGCACCGGGACGGCCGACACCAGGTGCGAGGCCCGGTCGAGGGCACTGGCCAGCAGCGCCAGGTCGGTCGGCCCGTTGCCCAGCTCGCGCACCGGGCGGCGGGCCGGCGGGTCGCCCATGCGGTCCCACTCCACCGGGACCACGGTCGGCCTCAAGGTCGCCGTCCGGGGGATCCGGCCGGTCACCCGCCCCGCCTGGAAGGGGACCTTCCGCCCGTCCGCCCAGCGCAGCACACCGCGCCCGGGACCCGGCTGGTCGGGGGCGTCCAACTCCACCCGCAGCGTCGCCAGCCGCACCGGCTCGGTCTGCGCCGTCCGTTCCGGGCGGGCGCTGGCGGTGATCAGGTGCACCCCGAGCCGGGCGCCCTCGCGGGCCACCCCCTCCAGGATCCGCACCACCGAACCGGCGGCCGGCCTGCCCGTACTGCCCAGGCCCGGGGCGACCAGCGCGTCGAAGTCGTCCACCAGCACCACCAGGCGGGGCAGCGGGCTCGGCCCGGCCGCCGGATCCGTACGCGGCGCGGCGGCCCGCAGCCGCAGCGTGCCGGTGCGCGGGGGGTCGAGGTCGCCGCGCAGCTCGCCGGGGCTCGGCGGGCGCGGGGAGACCATCCGGTCCGACACCTCCCGCCGGGCGTGCCACTGCGCGAAGGGGACCCCGTCCAGCAGCTCGTGGCGGCGCTTGAGCTCCGCTCCGAGGGCCTGGGCGAACTCCCGCATCCGCACCGGGTCCGAGGCCACGAGGTGCGCCGAGACGTGCGGGAGCTCCGTGCAGGGGGCCAGCCCCTCCCCGCGCTCGCCGCCGGCCCCGTCCAGCAGGACCAGGCCCAGGTGGTCGGGGCGGGCCGCCGCCGCCAGCGAGGCCGCCAGGGAGCGCAGCAGCTCCGTACGGCCGCTCCCGGCGGGTCCCTCCACGTGCAGGTGCGGGCCGTCCTCGACCAGCTCGGCCAGGACCGGGCCGCGCCGACCGCTGCCGAGGACCACCTCGGCGAGCCCGCCGACGCCCTGGCCCCGCTCGGTGGCGGCGGCCCAGCGGGCCATCAGGGAGGCCGGGGTCGCGCGGGCCAGCCCCAGTTCGTCCAGGAGCCGCGAGGTCGCGGGCAGGTTCGCCGCCGCCGGCCGGTAGTCGGTCGTCTCGGGGGCCGCGCCGTCGGCGCGCAGCGGGGCCAGGGCCCGCGCGAAGCGCTCCGCCCAGGCGGCGGAGACCGCGTCCGCCACGGCCGTCACCCCGGGCTGCACGGGGGTGCCGCCGCCGACCGCGAAGGTGCGTACGACGGTGGCGACGTCACCGCTCAGCAGGGCGGCCATGCCGCAGTCCCGGAAGGCGGGGGTGTTCGCGCAGGCCTCGTCGTACGTGGCGGGCACGGGGGAGGTGGCGCCGGCCGCCGGGGCCTCGGCGAGGACCAGGACGTGGACGCCGGCGGCCGCCCCGTGCGAGGCGAGCCGGCCGGTGACCTCGCGCAGGGAACCCGCGCCGGGGTCGCCGTCCACCACGAGGAGGGTGCGCGGACCCTCGTAGGCGTACGCGGCCTCGCGCAGCGCCGCCGGATCGGCGCCGGCCCAGTGCGGTCCGAGCGGGCCGTCGTCCAGGCGCCGGGTCAACTCGCCGGTGCGGGCGGCGGCCTGGTCGCGGTCGTAGGCGAGGAGCAGCCGGGTGTCCTGGCCGTGCGCGGGCCGTACGTGGGGCAGCCAGCCCAGCCAGCCCCAGTCGCGGCGGCGTTCGGGCACCGGCCGGGCGCGGTCGCAGGCCAGCAGGACGATCTCCAGCTGCCCGGGGGCGTGCAGGGCGGCCAGCTGCGCGATCACCGAACGGGCCACGCCGATCAGCCGGGGGCGCGGCCCGCAGATCCCGAGCGAGCCCGCGTCGCGCAGCGCGACCCGGTTGCCCGCGCCGAGCCCCACCTCCAGGAAGCCGCTCCGCCCGGGCCGGCGCGACCACAGCCGCTCCGTCGGCCCGAGGGCGGTCAGCAGCAGCGTGGCCGGGTCGTCGTCGGAGGGGACGGCCGCCGTCCGCGCCTCGGGCTCCGCCGGAGCCTCGGGCCCCTCCTCCTCCCCGCGCACCAGCTTGCGGGCCCACGCGCCGAGGCCCCGGCGGCGGGGGCGGCCCGCCTCGGAGTCCGCGCGCGGGGCGCGCGGGCCGCCCGTGCCGGGGGCGGGCGCGCCCGCGTACGTGCTCGTCGTCGGGCCGCCGGGGTGCGCGCCGGGGTGCGCGCCCGCGCCGGGGGCGTCAAGGTGGCGCTCGACGGCGTACGGGGCGCCGGCCGGGCCCTCGGGGGCGGCGCCGGAGCCGGGGACCGCCTCGGACCCGGGCGGCCGCGGCAGGCACAGGTGCCCCTCCAGGTCGGGGACCACCGGCAGCGCGGCCCGGGCGGGCCCGGGCGCCAGCCGCAGCGTGGACTCGCCGATCCGCAGCAGCGCCCCGGGCGCCAGCGGGACGGCGCGCACGCCGACCGGGGCGCCGTCCAGCGTCGTGCCGTTCGTGGAGCCCAGGTCGGCCACGCGGACCCGCCCGTCGGCGGACACGGTGACCGCGCAGTGCAGCCGCGAGACGTCGGGGTCGTCGAGGGGGACGTCGGCGTCGGCCGAGCGGCCGACGCGGACCGCCCCGGGGTGCAGCAGGTGCACGCCGCCCGCGTCGGGGCCGGCCACCACGTGCAGTTGGGGGGCCGCCGGCGGCTCCTCCTCCGGCGGGAACCCGGTCTCGGTCTCCGCCGTCGGGGTGTTCAGCGCGAGGACGGCCCCGTCCACGAGCGGGGGTTCGCCCAGTACGGTCCGCTGGAGGTCGAGGCGGCGCGCGCCCGAGTACAGCACCACGGTGCCGCCGGTGTCGGGACCGCCCACGGTGGCCGCGAGCCCGGAGGCCACCGCGGCCAGGGCGGTGCCGACGGGCGCGGTGACGAGTACGTCACATCGCGCCGGGGCGGTGGCGGCGTGGTGGCCGCCGCGTGGTCCAAGGACGGTCAGCCGGATCTGCATCGCCGTCAGCGGTCCCTTCTGCGCCGAGCGCAGTGCGCGGTGCGTGCGCCGGGCAGGGGGGACCGCGGGGCACGCCCGCCCGATCACCCCCCACCCGGCGCGGACGCGTCGTCCGGTCAGGTCTGCCGGAAGGCAGGGCTCCCGTCCCGGCCGTTCCGTACGGGTGCATCCTCGCACCTGTCGCCCGCAACACGCCCGACACCCACCGATAAATGATCTTGATCGTCGGTGGTGTCGCGCGCGAGCCGTTCCGTCGACCCGCGGGCGCCGGTCCGAGCTTCACAGGTGGGGGGCGACGCCGGGCGGAAACCGGCGGAAAGGGCCCCCGGCATACCCCACGAAACTCACCCTTCGTACACATGTACGGCAACCAACCTCCGCGGGCCAGCGTCTTCCCCGGGGACACCCCCTAGAGTTGGGGCCGAAACCCAACGCAGCGAAAAACCGGAAAAGACGACAGCAGGGAGCGCGAGACGTGCGGCCAGTCGGCAGCAAGTACCTGCTCGAGGAGCCGCTCGGGCGCGGCGCCACGGGCACTGTCTGGCGTGCCCGCCAGCGGGAGACCGCCGGTGCGGAGGCAGCCGTCGCCGGGCAGCCCGGCGAGACCGTGGCCATCAAGGTCCTCAAGGAGGAACTGGCCCAGGACCCGGACATCGTCATGCGCTTCCTGCGCGAGCGCTCCGTCCTGCTGCGCCTGACCCACCCCAACATCGTCCGCACCCGCGACCTCGTCGTCGAGGGCGACCTGCTGGCCCTGGTGATGGACCTGGTCGACGGCCCCGACCTGCACAAGTACATCCGGGAGAACGGCCCCTTCAGCCCCGTCGCCGCGAGCCTGCTGACCGCGCAGATCGCCGACGCGCTCGCCGCCAGCCACGCCGACGGCGTCGTCCACCGCGACCTGAAGCCCGCCAACGTGCTGCTCGACGAGAGCCACGGCCAGATGAAGCCGATGCTCACCGACTTCGGCATCGCCCGCCTGGCCGACTCCCCGGGCCTGACCCGCACGCACGAGTTCGTCGGCACCCCCGCCTACGTGGCCCCCGAGTCGGCCGAAGGACGCCCGCAGACCTCCGCCGTCGACATCTACGGCGCCGGCATCCTCCTCTACGAGCTGGTCACCGGCCGCCCGCCGTTCGCCGGGGGCACCGCCCTCGAAGTGCTCCACCGCCACCTCAGCGAGGACCCGCAGCGCCCCTCCACGGTCCCCGAACCGCTGTGGACCGTCATAGAGCGCTGCCTGCGCAAGGAGCCCGACGAGCGCCCCAGCGCCGAGAACCTGGCGCGCGGGCTGCGCGTGGTCGCCGCCGGCATCAAGGTCCACTCCTCGCCCGACGAGGTGGAGGCCGCGCTCGGCGTCGGCGCCCTGCTCGGCCCCGACCCCTCGCCGGCTCCGGTCCCGACCACCCCGGCCGGCGCCCCGCCCGCCGCGCCGCCGGACGCGTACGACCCGAACGGCATGACCAGCGTGCTCCCGCCGATCGGCGGGGCCGACGCGACCACCGTGCTGCCCGCCACCGGCGCGCCCGGGGCACCCGACCCGACCTCGGTCATGCCGCCCGTGCAGCAGCCGGACGCCCCGCACCCGTGGCAGTCGCAGATGCGGGCCGTCCGCGACCGCAACGAGCAGACGCAGATGCACTACCTCGACCCGAGCGAGGACCCGCTGCGCCGCCGTCCCCAGCGCCAGGCGCCCCCGCCGCCGCAGCACCAGCCGCGCCCGCCGCAGCAACAACACCAGCAGCCGCCGCAGCACCAGCAGCAGCGCCCGCCGCAGCAACAGCAGTACCAGCAGCAGCCCCCGCAGTACGGGTACCCGCCGCAGCAGCCGCCCCAGCAGTACGCGCCGCCGCAGCAGTACCAGCAGCAGCCCCCGCCGCAGCAGTACCAGCCGCAGCCCCCGCAGTACCGGCAGCCCCCGCAGCAGCCGGTGCAGCAGCCCCCGCAGCCCCCGCAACAGCAGCAGCCGCAGCGCCCGCCGCGGCAGCAGCAGCCCCCGCGCGAACCGCGCCCGCCGCGCGAGCCCCGCCGGCGCAGCGCCAACCCGGTCCGGATCCCGGGCCTCGGCTGCCTCAAGGGCTGCCTCGTCATGGTGCTCATGCTGTTCGTGGCGGGCTGGCTCGTCTGGGAGCTGACCCCGCTCCAGGAGTGGGTGGGCACCGGCAAGGGATGGTGGGACCAGGTCTGGAGCTGGGGCAGCGAAGCCGTCGACTTCGTCACCTCCATCGGCGAGTCCACCGGCAGCGGCGGCGGCGCCATGCCCTGATCCCGAGGCACCCGAAGTCGGCGCCGAGGGCCCCAACGGGCCCTCGTAGCGCCGACTTCGTGGATTTGTCGACATCCGGGACGTGATTTCGCCCGCAGAAGTGAAGGTCGCCGCGATCCGGAGGGCGTGTCCCCCACTCGGCCGCGTAGCTTGGGTGCGTACGCCAGCCGCTGAGGGAGCAGTCGTGGCACGGAAGATCGGCAGCCGGTACACCGCGCACCAGATCCTGGGGCGTGGCAGCGCGGGAACGGTGTGGCTGGGCGAGGGGCCGGACGGGCCCGTCGCCGTCAAACTGCTGCGCGAGGACCTCGCCTCCGACCAGGAACTGGTCGGACGGTTCGTCCAGGAGCGCAGCGCGCTGCTCGGCCTGGAGCACCCCCACGTCGTCTCCGTCCGCGACCTGGTCGTCGACGGCAACGACCTCGCCCTGGTCATGGACCTGGTCCGCGGCACGGACCTGCGCACCCGCCTGGACCGCGAACGACGGCTCGCCCCCGAGGCGGCCGTGGCCATCGTCGCGGACGTCGCCGACGCGCTGGCCGCCGCGCACGCGGCCGGCGTCGTCCACCGCGACGTCAAGCCGGAGAACGTCCTCCTCGACATGCAGGGCCCGCTGGGGCCGGGCGGCGCCCACCCGGCGCTGCTGACCGACTTCGGCGTGGCCAAGCTCATCGACTCCCCGCGCCGGGCCGCCGCCGCGCCGGGCGCCCGGGCCACCGCGCCCACCACCCGGATCATCGGGACGCCCGACTACCTGGCCCCGGAGATAGTGGAGGGCCTGCCGCCGAGGGCGGCCGTCGACATATACGCCCTCGCCACGGTGCTCTACGAGCTGCTCGCCGGGTTCACGCCCTTCGGCGGGGGCCACCCCGGCGCCGTGCTGCGCCGGCACGTCACCGAGACCGTGGTCCCGCTTCCCGGCATCCCCGACGAGCTGTGGCAGCTCATGGTGCAGTGCCTGGCCAAGGCCCCGGCCTCGCGGCTGCGCGCCTCGGAACTGTCGGCGCGGCTGCGCGACCTGCTGCCGCTGCTGGCCGGGATGCCGCCGCTGGACGTGGACGAACCCGACGACGCGGAGCCGGAGCCCGAGGTGGAACGGGAACCGGCGGCCGGCGCTACGGGCGCCCCGCCGCGTCGGCGCGGGGTGGTGCCGCTGGTGCCCGGGTCGGCGACCGACTCCAACCGGGACACCCACACCTCGATGCGGGTGCCGGGTCCGGAGGAACTGGCGGGCGGGGCCCTGGGCACGGCCCGGGTGCCGCGTCCCGCCGGAGGCCACCGGCCGGGCTCGGCCCGGCACCGGGCGGAGGCCGCGCGCAAGCGCAGGCTGGTGCTGTCCGCCTCCGCCGTGGCGCTGGCCGCCGCGGTCGGCGTCGGCAGCTGGATCGCCGCGTCGGGCGACGAGGGCGACGCCCCGCCCCGGGACAGCAAGCACTCGCGGCCCCTCACGCCCTGAGCCGCCCGGGGCGACCGGCGCCGTGGCGGGCGACCGGCGACAGGTGACCGTACGGGGTGACCGGTGACCGGCGGCCGTACGGGGTGACCGGCGACGCCCGGCCGGGCGGGGACGCGCGCCCCGCCCGCCCGGGCGGGGACGCGCGCCCCGCCCGCCCGGGCGGCCGGTTCAGGCGCCGATCAGCTCCGGGTGCCAACGGCGGGCCACCGCCGGGTGGGCGCGCACCCAGCCCTTGAGCTCGTTGCGGCCGTACTCCGCGTGCAGCGGGTTCGCGCTGTCCTGCGCGATGCCGGGCGCCGCGCTCAGGTAGGCGCCGGGGACGGTCTCCACCACGGCGTCGAGGCGCGGGTTGTAGAAGAACGGCACCGAGAACCGCTCCACGGCTCCGGGCGGGCTGACCACCCGGTGGTCGGTGGCCCGCAGGTAGCCCTCCGTCGCGATCTCCAGCAGCTCGCCCAGGTTGACCACGAAGGCCCCCGGCATCGGCGGGATGTCGACGTAGCCGCCGTCGCGCACCACCTGGAGGCCGCCCACCGAGTCCTGGAGGAGCAGGGTCAGGAAGCCGTAGTCCTTGTGCGCGCCGACACCCTGGTCCGCGCCGGAGGGGGCGGAGCCGGGGTAGCGGATCAGCTTCGTGTGCAGGTGGGGGCGGTCCGCGAAGGCCGCGTCGAAGAAGTCCGCGGGGGCGCCGATCGAGATCAGCAGTTCCCGGAGCAGCCGGTGGGCCACCCTCGCCAGGCGGGCCTGCCACTCCAGGACGACCTCGCGCAGCTCCGGCAGCGCGGCGGGCCACTGGTTCGGGCCCTCCAGCCACAGGTACGCCGGGTCCCCCGGGCCCACCTCGGGCGCCGGTCGCTCCGCGCCCACGTCGAGCTGGTCGCGCCAGTCGGAGGCGCCGCCCGTCAGCTCGTGGCCGATGCGGGTGTAGCCGCGGAAGTGCGGGGAGTTCAGATTGCTCACGGCCAGCCGGTCGGCCTCCGGGAGGGCGAAGAAAGCCCTGGTCAGCTCCAGTATCCGGGCGGTCTCGGCCTCGGTGATCCCGTGCCCCGTCAGGTACAGGAAGCCCGTGTCCCGGGCGGCGGCGTGCAGTTGGGTGAGGAAGTCGGCCCGCTCGGCGGGGTCGTCGGCCCGCGAGAGGTCGATCACGGCCAGCGACGCCGCGGCGGGGTCGGAGGCCAGGGAGGAAGAGGAAGGGGAAGCGGACGAAGGGTGCGCGGACGGCATGACGGCTCCGTTTCGGATGTCACGGGGTCCTGTGCCCGGAGGATGTGGGGGCAGGCGGATGGAGCGTGCCGCCGGCAGGGATGGCGCCGGGGCGGCGTGGCCGCGTTGCAGGACCGAAGTCGGATCGGGGTGGATCAGGCTTGTGCGGGGTCCGTCGGCAGACAGCTCGTCGTGGTGACACGCATGTGGTCCACATGGCGGCGCTTCACGAGTAGGACAGTCATATGGTGAGCGTACGCCTGTGCGGATGCCGTTCCGTACAAGGTTGACCGAGCCTGGCCGGAGAGTGCCGTCCGCGGACCGGCTACGCTGGACCCGTGGCAGTCGTCGATGTTTCCGAAGAGCTGAAGTCCCTCTCCTCGACCATGGGGTCGATCGAGGCCGTCCTGGACCTCGACAAGCTGAGGGCAGATATCGCCGTGCTCGAGGAGCAGGCCGCCGCGCCGTCCCTGTGGGACGACCCGGAAGCCGCCCAGAAGATCACGAGCAAGCTTTCGCACCTCCAGGCCGAGGTCCGCAAGACCGAGACCCTGCGGGGGCGCATCGACGACCTCGCCGTGCTGTTCGAGCTCGCCCAGGAGATGGACGACGCGGACACCCTCGCCGAGGCGGAGGCCGAGCTGACCTCCGTGCGCAAGGCGCTGGACGAGATGGAGGTCCGCACCCTGCTCTCCGGCGAGTACGCCGAGCGCGAGGCCCTCGTCAACATCCGCGCCGAGGCCGGCGGCGTGGACGCCTCCGACTTCGCCGAGCGCCTCCAGCGCATGTACCTGCGCTGGGCCGAGCGCCACGGCTACCCCACCGAGATCTACGAGACCTCGTACGCGGAAGAGGCCGGCATCAAGTCGACCACCTTCGTCGTCAAGGCCCCGTACGCCTACGGCACCCTCTCCGTCGAGCAGGGCACGCACCGCCTGGTGCGCATCTCGCCCTTCGACAACCAGGGCCGTCGCCAGACCTCCTTCGCGGGCGTCGAGGTCCTGCCCGTCGTCGAGACCAGCGACCACGTCGAGATCGACGAGTCCGAGCTGCGCGTCGACGTGTACCGCGCCTCCGGCCCCGGCGGCCAGGGCGTCAACACGACCGACTCGGCCGTGCGCATCACGCACCTCCCGACCGGCATCGTGGTCTCCTGCCAGAACGAGCGCTCGCAGATCCAGAACAAGGCCAGCGCGATGAACGTGCTCCAGGCCAAGCTGCTGGAGCGGCGCCGCCAGGAGGAGCAGGCCAGGATGGACGCCCTCAAGGACGGCGGCAGCTCCTGGGGCAACCAGATGCGCTCCTACGTCCTGCACCCGTACCAGATGGTCAAGGACCTGCGGACGGAGTTCGAGGTCGGCAACCCGCAGGCGGTCCTCGACGGCGAGATCGACGGCTTCCTGGAGGCCGGCATCCGCTGGCGCAAGCAGCAGGAGCAGACCGCGTAAGGCGGTCCCCGCGACGAAGCGGCAACGAAGAAGGACGGGCCCGGACACCCTCAGGTGTCCGGGCCCGTCCTTCTTCTGTGTGATCCGTCCGATCGGGACGCGGCGCGATCAGGCGGTCTGAGCCACCAGCGCCAGAGCCGCCACCAGCACCACCAGAAGCGCGATGAGCGTCACCGGATTCAGGCCGCCGAAGGGGCCCTCCTGCTGGAGGTGCCTCCGGTTCGCCCGGCACACGGGGCAGCGGCCCTGACTCACCGGTGCGGCACAGTTCGCGCACACGAGCCGGTCATAGGTCATGCGCTCCTCCTCTCGTCCCCTTGCGGATCGACCAACGACCGCGATCCTCGAACGACCGCGATCCTCAAACGACAACGGCGCGGGGAACGGGTGCGTTCCCCCTACCACTGTGCCGGCTCCGCGAACATTCGGCGCGGCCCCCTCGGGCACTCGCGGTCCCGCCCGAAGCCACCCGAGGATAAAACGGGCAACTGTCGAATGCCTGGTCCCCACCTCGCGCCCGGTCGCGTATGGTCACGGTCACCTACTCCCGGCGACCGTGGTGCTCCCGTGATCCGATTCGACAACGTCTCCAAGTCCTACCCGAAGCAGAACCGGCCCGCACTCAGAGATGTCTCCCTCGACATCGCCAAGGGCGAGTTCGTCTTCCTGGTCGGCTCCTCCGGCTCCGGCAAGTCCACCTTCCTGCGCCTGGTGCTGCGCGAGGAACGGGCCAGCCACGGTCAGGTGCACGTACTGGGGAAGGACCTCGCGAAGCTCTCCAACTGGAAGGTCCCGCAGATGCGGCGCCAGCTGGGGACCGTCTTCCAGGACTTCCGGCTGCTGCCGAACAAGACGGTGGCCGAGAACGTCGCCTTCGCCCAGGAGGTCATCGGCAAACCGCGCGGCGAGATCCGCAAGGCCGTCCCGCAGGTCCTGGAGCTGGTGGGGCTGGGCGGCAAGGAAGGCCGGATGCCCGGCGAGCTGTCCGGCGGTGAACAGCAGCGCGTCGCCATCGCCCGCGCCTTCGTCAACCGGCCCGCCCTGCTGATCGCCGACGAGCCGACCGGCAACCTCGACCCGCAGACCTCCGTGGGGATCATGAAGCTGCTGGACCGGATCAACCGGACCGGGACCACCGTGATCATGGCGACGCACGACCAGCAGATCGTCGACCAGATGCGCAAGCGCGTCATCGAACTCGAACAGGGCCGACTCGTGCGCGACCAGTCGCGTGGCGTCTACGGCTACCAGCACTGAAAGGTCCCTGAGACGTCATGCGCGCCCAGTTCGTCATGTCGGAGATCGGCGTCGGCCTCCGCCGCAATCTCACCATGACCTTCGCGGTCATCATCTCGGTGGCCCTCTCGCTGGCCCTCTTCGGCGGTTCCCTGCTCATGCGCGACCAGGTCAGCGCCATGAAGGGGTTCTGGTACGACAAGGTCAACGTCACCGTCTACCTCTGCACCAAGAGCGACGCCATCGACGCCGCGGCCGTCCCCGCGGGCAGCCCCGCCGATGGTTCCGCGGCGGCCTCCGGCTCGGGCCGACCGTGTTCCAAGGGGGCCGTCACCCCCGAGCAGAAGACGGGCATCGAGGCCGAGCTCAAGAAGATGCGGCTCGTCCAGACCGTCATGTACGAGTCCTCCGACGACGCCTACATGCACTACAAGGAGCGCTTCGGCCACACGGCGCTCGCCTCCGTCGTCACCCCCGACCAGATGCCCGACTCCTTCCGGGTCAAGCTGACCGACCCGGAGAAGTACGAGGTGATCACCTCCGCCTTCACCGGCCGCGACGGCGTCCAGTCCGTAGCCGACCAGAGCCAGGAGCTCGACAACCTCTTCGCCCTCCTGTCCACCCTCAACTGGGCCGCTCTCGGCATCATGCTCGTCATGCTGATCGTGGCGTTGCTGCTGATCGTCAACACGGTGCGCGTCTCGGCGTTCAGCCGTCGGCGGGAGACCGGGATCATGCGGCTGGTGGGCGCCTCCGGCTTCTACATCCAGGTGCCGTTCATCATGGAGGCCGCCGTCGCGGGCCTCATCGGCGCCGGACTGGCCTGCGGCATGCTGGGCGCCGGCCAGTACTTCGTGATCGACCACGGCATCGGGCTCCGCGAGAAGCTCGAACTGATCAACTTCATCGGCTGGGACGCCGTCCTCGCCAAGCTGCCGCTGGTCCTCGTCATCGGCCTTCTGATGCCCTCCCTCGCCGCCTTCGTCGCGTTGCGCAAGTACCTGAAGGTGTGACGAGCGCCCTGCGGGCGGTCCGGTCAACCCGGCCTGCCGCGGCGGGGCTTGTCCTAGACTCGGCCGCATGCCGGGTCTGCCCGATCTCTGTCTTCGGCCCCGCGACCTGCGTCGCGGGGCCGTCCTGACGATGGTCTTCCTCGTCTGCGTCGCCACCGCGGCCGGCACGGGATGCTGGCACACCGCCGAAGCCGGCGACGAGGCGCCCGCCGGCGCCGTCGCCGCCGCCCGGGCCGACGACCCACCGCACCGCGACCCGCCCGGCGCCGCCGCCACCGCCGACCGGGAGGCCGTCGCCCGCGCCGCCGCCGACGCCGTCGCCGAGGGGAAGTCCGGCAAGAAGGCCGCCCAGGAGGTGGTCAGCCGCAGCGGCGACCGCTGGGGCACCGTCTACGACCAGGGCGAGTACGCCTCCTTCGCCGAGGACCTCGACGGCCACTGGACCGGCGTCGGCCTCTGGGCGAACCGGCTGCGCGACGGCCGCATCGAGGTCGACAGGGTCCAACCCGACAGCCCCGCCGCCCGCGCCGGACTGCGCGCCGGGGACCGGCTGCTCAGCGTCGACGGCCAGGCCGTCACCGGCCTCGCCGTCGCCGACGTCGTCGCCCTGCTGCGCGGCAGGGCCGGCACCCGCGTGGTGCTCGGCATCGGCCGCGGCGGCGTGGACCTCACCGAGACCGTCCACCGGGAGCAGATGCGCAGCGAACCGGTGACCGTACGCCGACTCCCGGACGGCATCACCGTCATCAAGGTCACCTCCTTCACCCGGGGTTCGGGCGAACGGGTGCGCGACGCCGTGCGCGGGGCCCCGCCCGGGGGCGGGGTGCTGCTCGACCTGCGCGGCAACCGGGGCGGCCTGGTCACCGAGGCCGTCACCGCGGCCTCCGCGTTCCTCGACGGCGGGCTCGTGGCGACGTACGACGTACGGGGTTCGGAGCGGGCCCTGTACGCGGGCCCCGGCGGGGACACCACGCGGCCCCTGGTGGCCCTCGTCGACGGGGGCACGATGAGCGCGGCCGAACTGGTCGCCGGCGCCCTCCAGGACCGGGGCCGGGCCGTCGCGGTCGGCACCCGCACCTTCGGCAAGGGCACGGTGCAGATGCCGACCGAACTCCCGGACGGCTCGGTGGCGGAGCTGACCGTCGGCACGTACCGCACCCCGGCCGGCCGCAGCCTCGACGGCGGCGGCATCACCCCGGACCTGGCGGCCGGGGACGGGGCCGAGGAACGGGCGCGTGCGGTATTGGGTGGCCTCGGGGTGGGTCCGTAGTGCGAAAATGACCGCACTATGGCTAAGGAAAAAGGGCGCAAGCTGATCGCCCAGAACAAGAAGGCGCGGCACGACTACGCGATCATCGACACCTACGAGTGCGGGATCGTGCTCACGGGCACCGAGGTCAAGTCCCTGCGCCAGGGCCGTGCCTCGCTCGTGGACGGCTTCGTGTCGGTCGAGGGCCGCGAGGTCTGGATGTACAACGTGCACGTGCCGGAGTACAGCCAGGGCACCTGGACCAACCACAGCGCCCGCCGCAAGCGCAAGCTGCTGCTGCACCGGGAGGAGATCGACAAGCTGGAGCGGAAGGCGGACGAGTCCGGCCACACGGTCGTGCCGCTGTCCCTCTACTTCAAGGACGGCCGCGCGAAGGTCGAGATCGCGCTGGCGAAGGGCAAGAAGGAGTACGACAAGCGGCAGACCCTGCGCGAGAAGCAGGACACCCGCGAGACGAACCGCGCCATCTCGGCGATCCGCCGCAAGCAGCGGGGCACGGTTTAATCTCCTGGCACGCGGCGCCGTCCTTCGCGTACCATGGCGTCAGCACCTTCCGCTCGCGGGAGGGGCGACGTGCGGGTGACGAACCCGTGCGGAAGACAATTCAATAGTGTGAAACATGGGGATGATCGGTTTCGACAGCGGCTGTCGATGTAGGGGAAGCGAGCCGAGGAAGCGGCAATGATCTCGCTAACCACATGTCGCAAAAAATAATCGCCAACTCCAAGAGCGATAACTCCCGCTTCACCCTCGCTGCCTAATAACAGTGAGCTGAAGCCTCTGTGAGGAGCGTCAGCCCGGAAGTGGTCCCGGTCCGGATCCTGGCGTCAACCAGGGATCTAAACCTCTAGCCCCGGTCACGGGGGTTGGAGGGAAATCAAACAGTGACTGAGCCCGTCGGAGACTTGTCCGCGTGATCTCCGGGGCCGAGAAAAGCGCAGCGGAATGCGCTCGGAGAAGCCCTGCTTCTGCACCGTTGGACGCGGGTTCGATTCCCGCCATCTCCACTCATCCCATGTTGGGCGAAGCCCCCGCGACCTGTCGGTCGCGGGGGCTTCGTCATGTCCGGGTTCGGGTCCGGGTTCGGGTCCGGACCCGGGGGCGGATCAGCAGAACGGGACCTTGTTGAGGTTCCGGGCGTAGCGGGCGGCGATCCAGCCGGAGCCGTCGGCGAGCTTGTACCAGATCGAATTGCCGTCGACCTTCTGGCCGTTGACCTTGCACTGGAGGGCGACGGTCTGGCCCTTCAGGACCTTGCCGTGCTTGGCGTAGTGCGTGCCGGGGCCGGAGCGGACGTCGAGGCTCTTGCCGGTGGTGACGACGCGGGCCTTCGGGCCGTCGTGGTGGCCGGGCTTTCCGGGCTTGCTCGGCTTGCTCGGCTTTCCGGGCTTGCCGGGCTTGTCGTGGTGCTGGCCGCACTTCTTGCAGGTGCCGGGCTTGCCGGTGTCACCCTTGTCGCCCTTGGGGCCCTGCGGGCCGGCGGGGCCGCGGTCGCCCTTCGGGCCCTTGGCGCCCGGGGTGCCCTTGGGGCCCTGGGGGCCGACCGGACCGCGGTCGCCCTTGTCGCCCTTGTCGCCCTTCGGACCCGCGCCCGTGCCGGTGTCGCCCTTGGGTCCCTGCTCCCCCTTGGGGCCCTGCGGGCCGCGGGGTCCGGCGGGGCCGCGGTCGCCCTTGCGGCCGGTGTCGCCCTTGGGGCCCTGCGGCCCGGTGTCGCCCTTGTCGCCCTTCGGGCCGCCGGACGGACCCGTGTCGCCCTTGGGTCCCTGGTCGCCCTTGGGGCCCTGCGGGCCGCGGGGCCCGGCGGGTCCGCGGTCGCCCTTCGGTCCGCGCTCTCCCTTGTCGCCGCGGTCCCCGCGGTCCCCGCGCTCGCCCCGTTCGCCCCGCTCTCCCCGGTCCCCGGTGTCGCCCTTGTCGCCCTTCGGGCCGGGGCGGCCCGGCTTGCCGTGGTGGCCGGGCTTCCCGTCGTGGCCCGGACGGCCGTCGTGACCCGGCTTTCCGTCGTCGCCCTTCGGGCCGGTGACCGGCGTGGACACCGCGAACAGGGCGGCGTCCGCGGTGCCGGTGGCCCACTCGCCGCCGTCCAGGGTCGTGCCTTCGGGGGCGCCGGCGTCCACCTTCACGGACACCGCCAGACGCGTCTGCTCGTGGGCGGGGAAGGCGAACCCGGCCCGGGTGCCGGCCTCGCAGGTCAGCAGCCGGGCGTCGGAGGAACGGCTGCACGAGCCGCCGGACCGCTGCCCGTTCCAGTAGAACCGGGCCTCGGGGAACGTCGTCCGCTCGGGGGCGGTGATCCGGAAGGTTCCGCTGTGGGCCGCCTCCTCGCCGTTCGTCGCCGTGATGACCACGCGGCCCGTGTTGCCGGGGGCGATCGAGGGGACGTACGGCTGGGAGAAGCGGATGTGCGAGGAGTCGGCCAGGGCCGGCACGGCCGGCACGAGGCAACTCGCGGTGACGGCCGCGACGATCAGGGCCGAGGACACGGAACGGGAAGCAGACAAGGGGAGTTCCTCCGCGAAGGGAAGGGCGCTGGGAAGACCCCCCAGTTATGTCCGATCATGTGCGCCGGGGGTGCGTACCACGCGGGCGCCTTCACTCGCCCGCCGGAGCGATCGCCCCGACAGGGTGCACGGGCCGCCACACCGCGCACACAGACAGGGCGAGGAGCGCGGCGGCCGCCGGCAGGGCGTACGCGGTCGTCGTGCCGAGGTGGTCGACGGCCTGACCGGCCGTCGCGGAACCGGCCGCGATCCCGGCGAGGATGGCGGTGACGGCCACCGTCAGCCCCTCGTTGAGCCGGCCCTCCGGCGTGACCCGCTGGACCAGCGCCATCGCCGTGACCATCACCGGGGCCGTCGCGACGCCCGCCACGAGCAGGGCGAGCGCGAGCAGTGCGAGGGATCCCGAACCGGCCGCCGCCCAGGGCAGGGCCATCGCGACCGCCAGGGCGAGCAGGCAGACGGGCAGGGGGCGGGGGCGCAGGGCGCCGTAGAGCAGTCCGGCGGCGCAGGAGCCCGCCGCCTGGAGCGCCAGCACGGGGCCCGAGGCCGCGCCGAGCCCCTGCGCGGCGAGGTGCGCGACCGAGGTCACCTCCATCGAGCCGAACACGATCCCGGTGGCGAGGAGCACCCCGAGCAGGGGCAGCAGCACCCGCACCGGCGAGGGGCCGCGGGTGGTCGGCGTACCGCCGGCCGGGGGCTCCGTCGCCCGGTGCGCGGTGAAGACCAGCATGCCGGTCAGCAGGAGCACCGCGCCGATCAGGGTGCCGGCCTCGGGGAACCAGACGGAGCAGAGCAGGGCCGCGAGGACGGGGCCGAGCATGAAGCACAGTTCGTCGGCGGCCTGTTCGAAGGCCAGGGCGGTGTGCCGGGCCTCCGGGGGCAGGAGGTGGTTCCAGCGGGCCCGGGCCATGCCGCCGATGTTCGGGGTGGTCGCGGTGGCCGCGTACGAGGCGAAGAGGGTCCAGGCGGGGGCCTGCGTACGGACGCACAGGACCAGGGACAGCGAGCCGAGGACGGCGATCACCGTGGCCGGTACGGCGACCCGTGCCTGACCGTGGCGGTCGACGAGCCGGGCCGTCCACGGCCCGACGACGGCGGTGGCGGCCATGCCGGTCGCGGTGACCGCTCCGGCGAGGGCGTACGAACCCCGCTGCCCGGCGATCATCATCACCGCGCTGATCCCGAACATGCCCATGGGCAGGCGGGCGATGAGGTTCCCGGTGGTGAAGCCGCGCGCGCCGGGGAGGTCGAAGAGGAGGGCGTACGGGGTCCACACGCGGGCGGGCCGGACGGGGCGGGGGCGTTCGTCCCGGACGCGGCGGGAGGGCGGGGGAGGGGCGATCCGGGGCGGGGCGGCCAGGACGAGGGTGGAGCCGGTCACGGCCAGGAGCGGGGGGTTCTGCGGCATGCCCCGAGCCTGCGGCCCGCGCCCCCGCCCGGTCCAACACCTGTTCAGGGCCGATTCACCGCTCCCCGTTGTCAATCCGGGCGGCTCCGTTAGTCTCCGGGGGTGAATTCCCGCCACGTCGACCCCCGACTGCTGCGCGGCTTCGTCGCGGTGGCGGAGGAGCTGCACTTCTCCCGCGCCGCCGCCCGCCTCTACGTCGCCCAGCAGGCCCTCAGCCGGGACGTACGCCGCCTCGAACAGGCCCTCGACGCCACGCTGTTCCTGCGCACCACCCGCGCCGTCGAGCTCACCCCCGAAGGCGAACGCCTGCTCCCGCACGCCCGCGAGGTGCTGCGCGCCCACGAGGAACTCGCCGCCGCCTTCGCCGGCCCGCCCCGCCCCCTCCTCGTCGACGTCAACACCGACGGCCCCGGCACCGGCCGCAGGGTCCTCGAACGCGCCCGCGAACTCGCCCCCGGCCTGGAACTGATGGCCCGCTTCGAAAGCGGCCTCACCCACGCCGCCGCCGAGATCGCCGCCGGCCGCCTCGACGTCTCCTTCGGCTACCTCCACGGCCTCGACGCGACCCTGCGCGCCCGCCTCGACCACCTCCCCGTCCGCCACGAACCGCTCGCCGTGCTGCTCCCCGAAGGCCACCCGCTGGCGGCGTACGACGAGGTCCCGCTGGACGCCCTCGCCGGGGAGACCGTCTACGCGGGCGCCGGCAACCCGCGCACCCTGGAGTGGACCGGGCTGGCCCGCGAACTGTTCGCCGGACGCGGCATCGCACTCGCCCCGCCCGCGCCCGTCGCCGTCGGCAAGGAGGAGTTCCGCCGGGTCATGGCCAAGACCCGCAACCCCGTCCTCGCCACCGTCGGCTTCCTCGACATGCCCGGCACCGTCAAACGACCCCTGACCGACCCCGTACCGCTGTCCCCGCTGTCGATGGTGTGGCGGCGCGGCCTGACCCACCCCGGCCTCGACGCCCTCGTCCGCGCCGCCCGCGAACTCCAGGGCGCCCACCACTGGCTGGAGGTCCCCCCGGGCGGCCTCCTGCCCGCCGCGCTCACATCCGGCCCCGGGGGCGGGTGAGAGCACGGTTTCCCGCCGGTCATCGGGCGGGGACCGGGGCCGAAACGCGCCCTTCCTACGGTCTGACCACGGACGCGAGAGCTGTGGAGGCGTGTGATGACCGGTACGACCGCACCGCGCAGGTCAGGACGCTGGATCGAGCGGTGGGACCCCGAGGACGAGACCTTCTGGAAGGAGACCGGCGAGAAGACCGCCCGCCGCAACCTCCTCTACTCCGTGTTCAGCGAACACATCGGCTTCTCCATCTGGTCCCTGTGGTCGGTCATGGTGCTCTTCATGGGCCCCGCCTACGGCATCGACCCCGCCGGGAAGTTCTTCCTCATCGCCACCGCCACCTGCGTCGGCGCCCTGGTCCGCGTGCCCTACACCTTCGCCGTCGCCCGCTACGGGGGCCGCAACTGGACCGTCGTCAGCGCGCTGCTGCTCCTCGCGCCGACCCTCGCCGCCCTCCTCGTCATGGAGCCCGGCACCTCCTACGGCACCTTCCTGGCCGTGGCCGCCCTCACCGGGGTCGGCGGCGGCAACTTCGCCTCCTCCATGACGAACATCAACGCCTTCTTCCCCCTGCGCAAGAAGGGCTGGGCCCTCGGCCTCAACGCCGGCGGCGGCAACATCGGCGTCCCCGTCGTCCAGCTCGCCGCGCTGCTGGTCATCGCCACCGCCGGCGCCGGACACCCGCGCCTGCTGCTCGCCGCCTACCTGCCGCTGATCCTGCTGGCCGCCGGCCTGGCCCTGTGGCGCATGGACAACCTGGCGCCCGTACGCAACGACGCCGGGGCCGTCCGCGACGCGGCGCGCGAGCGCCACACCTGGATCATGGCCTTCCTCTACGTCGGCACCTTCGGCTCCTTCATCGGCTACAGCTTCGCCTTCGGCCTGGTCCTCCAGACCCAGTTCGGCCGCACCCCCCTCCAGGCGGCCTCCCTCACCTTCATCGGACCGCTGCTCGGCTCCCTCGTACGGCCCGTCGGCGGAGCCCTCGCCGACCGCTTCGGCGGCGCCCGCATCACCCTGGCCGGCTTCGTGGCGATGGCCGCGGCCACCGGCGTGGTCGTCCTGGCCTCCGTACGGGAATCCCTGCCGGTGTTCCTCGCCGGATTCGTCGCCCTGTTCGTGCTCAGCGGCGCCGGCAACGGCTCCACGTACAAGATGATCCCCGGCATCTTCCAGGCCAAGGCCCTCGCCCGGGGACTCGACCCCGAAGCCGCCGCCGCCGAGGGCCGCCGGCTCTCCGGCGCCTCCATGGGCCTCATCGGAGCCGTCGGCGCCCTCGGGGGCCTCGCCATCAACCTCGTCTTCCGCGCGGCCTTCCTCGGCTCCGGCTCCGGCACCACCGCCTTCGTCACCTTCCTCGGCTTCTACGCGGCGTGCTGCGCCGTCACCTGGGCGGTATACCTTCGCCGGCCCGTCGCGCCCCTGCCGTCGACCACCGCGACACCGGCGAACCCGCAGCTCACGTCCGTGTGACGGCGCCGGGGACGGGCGGGGCGAGTGCCCTGCTTTACGGCCCCGAAATACGGTGGAACCGAGCCTGACACGACGCGTTGGCAGGCTCGGGACGTACGAAGTCGACATCGGGCGAGGGCACGAGGCCGCCCGACGCCGCGAGACCATCCACGGGCACGGCAGCCGAGGCAGGACACCACCATGGACGACGCGACGCACACGGGCCCCGCCACCGCACCGTCGGCCGGACCCGCGACGCACACCGGCCCGGCCGCCGGCCCGGCGACCGGCCCCGCGACCGGCCCCGCGACCGGCCCCGCCGTAGGATCGCCGGCCGGTCCGTTGGCCGGGTTCACGGTCGGCGTCACCGCCGCCCGGCGGGCCGACGAACTGATCGCCCTGCTCCGCCGCCGCGGCGCGTCCACGGTGCACGCGCCGGCCCTGCGCATCGTGCCCCTCGCCGACGACGGCGAGCTGATGGCCGCCACCAAGAACCTCGTCGACTGCCCGCCCGACGCGGTCGTCGCCACCACCGCCATCGGCTTCCGCGGCTGGATCGAGGCCGCCGACGGCTGGGGCGTCGGCGAGGAACTCCTCGCCCGGCTCCGGGCCACCGAACTCCTCGCCCGCGGCCCCAAGGTCAAGGGCGCCGTCCGGGCCGCCGGACTCGTCGAGGCCTGGTCCCCGGCGTCCGAATCCCTCGCCGAGGTACTGGAACGCCTCCTGGCCGCCGGCGTGGCCGGCCGGCGCATCGCGCTCCAGCTCCACGGCGAACCCCTGCCCGGCTTCATCGAGGCCCTGCGCGCCGGCGGGGCCGAGGTCGTGCCCGTCCCCGTCTACCGCTGGATGCCGCCCGAGGACCTCGCCCCCCTCGACCGGCTCCTCGACGCGGTGGCCGTCGGGGCCGTCGACGCCGTCGCCTTCACCTCCGCCCCCGCCGCCGCCTCCCTGCTCTCCCGGGCCGCCGAACGCGGACTGCGCGAAGCCGTGCTGGAGGCGTTGCGCGGGCCCGTGCTCGCCGCCTGCGTCGGACCGGTGACCGCGCTCCCGCTCCAGGCCGAGGACGTGCCCACCGTCCAGCCCGAACGCTTCCGGCTCGGCCCCCTCGTCCAGCTCCTGTGCCAGGAACTGCCCGGTCGCGCCCGGGTGTTGCCCGTCGCCGGACACCGCCTGGAGATCCGCGGCCAGGCGGTCCTCGTCGACGCCGAACTGCGCCCCGTACCGCCGGCCGGGATGGCCCTGCTGGAATCCCTCGCACGCCGCCCGGGGTGGGTGGTGTCGCGGGCCGACCTGCTGCGGGCCCTGCCGGGCGCGGGTCGCGACGAGCACGCCGTGGAGACGGCGATGGCCCGACTGCGGGCGGCGCTGGGGGTGCCGACGCTGATCCAGACGGTGGTCAAGCGCGGCTACCGGCTGTCCCTGGACGCGGGGGAGTGCGCGCCCTAGGGCCTGTCGTCAAACTCCCGTCTGCCCCGCAACGCCCGGCACGCGCTCTCGCCGCACCGGGCGGAAGACCGAGTACGTCCAGTACACGGGCTTCCGCCCGGCACGCCGAGAGCACGCACCGGACGCCGCGGGGCCGCCCTCCGGGCGACGACGGGAGTTTGACGACAGGCCCTAGCGGGGGCAGGAGCGGGGCCGTAGCGGGGCCCGAGCCGGCCACGGGGTTCCGGGGGGCCGGGGCGTCGGCTAGCGTGCCCGGATGATCATCGACGGGGTGGAGATGCGCGGCGTCACGCTCGACGACGCCGCCGGACTGGCCGACGTACTGACCCGCAACCGCGCCCACCTGGCGCCCTACGAACCCCACCGGCCCGACGCGTTCTACACCGAGGACGGCCAACGCGCCCGCGTCCGGGGCCTGCTCGACGAACGCGACGCCGGACGCCTGGTCCCGTACGTACTGATCGAGGCGGCCACCGGCACCCCCGTCGGGGCGATCAACCTGGGCGACATCATCCGCGGACCGCTGTGCAGCGGCGGCGTCGGCTACTGGGTCGACCGGGCCTGGCACGGCCGCGGCCTCGCCACCGCCGCCGTCGAGGAGGTGTGCCGCGCCGCCCGCGACGAGCTCGGCCTGCACCGCGTCCACGCCGGCACCCTCGTCGACAACACGGCCTCCCAACGCGTGCTGACCAAAGCCGGATTCACCCCGTACGGCCTCGCCCCCCGCTACCTCCACGTCAACGGCGCCTGGCGCGACCACCGCCTCTACCAACGCCTCCTGCACGACGACCCGCCGCCCGCCCCGTAGCCCCTCGCACGGGGGCTTCCGCAACGACCGCCCCGGCGGCACTCTGGGGGGAGGCGCACCACGGCGACCGAGGCGGTGACGGGCATGTGGTTCGACTCCGGACGGGTCTGTCTCGACCTGCTGGCCACCCACCCACCCCGGGGCGGCCCCGAACAGATCCGCGACGGTGACGAACTGCGGCTGTGGCTCGTCGGCGCGGGCCTCGTCCCCGACCGGACCCCGCTCGGGCTCCTCGGCCCCGACTGGGTGGCGGCCTTCCGCGCCCTGCGCGGCGACGTCGACCACCTGGTGCGGGCCGAGCTGGCGGGCGCCGGCGGCGGTCCCGGTCCCGGCCCCGTGGCCGACGCCCGGGACGCCCTCGCCCGACTCAACGAGGCGGCGGCCGGAGCGCCCCCGGGCCTGTGCGCCGTACGCGACCAGGAGGGGCACCTCGTCCGGGAGCTGTGCGGCCGGGTGGAATGCGCGGGCCTGCTGTCGTCGGTGGCCCGGGACGCGGTGGAACTCCTCACCGACCCCGGCGACCTGGCGCTGCTGCGCACCTGCGCCGGCGAGGGCTGCGCCCGCGTCTACCTCGACACCTCCCGGGGCCACCGCCGCCGCTGGTGCTCCAGCGAACGGTGCGGCAACCGCGAACGCGTGGCCCGCCACCGCAGAAGGACCCGCCGGGGGGTGGGGGCGGGGTAGGGGGTAGGTGCGTCGTACGCCGCCCCGTGCGGGCCCGCTATCGCCCCCTCGACCCGGTGGGCTCGGCCGGTGGCTGCCCACCCGCCCCCTCGTCTGCGGGTGGGGGGTGGGTGCTACCCCGGTCGGGCGGGGTCGGGGAGGTGCCGGGGGTTTCCCGTCAGTCTCATCGTCTCTCCGGTGCGGGCCGGGCCCTCAAGGGCGCTCACTTCGTTCGCGTCACTGCGTGATGGCCTTCGGCCACCCTTGACCGCCCGTCCCGCCCCGGACATACGAAGACTGTCTGGAAACCCCCGAAAGAACGGTCACGGGGCAGGAGCAACAAAGACCCCCGCATCAGCGACCAGCGAGGACCCACCCCACGGGCCCACCGGGCATCCGGGCCCTCACAGCCCCTTTCGGCACCAAGCCTGCGGCCTACCCGCACGAAAAGTCGACGAGACCGTCCTGCGGAGCAACCGAGCGCGCCAGATCGCTACGCGCTCCTCTGGTCTCGGCGTCCGCCGGCCGTCTTGGGCTGATCGTAAGCGGGTTCGAGGTTGGTGGCGGCGGTGGTGAATTCACGGCCTGAAGCGGCACGGATGTAGGCCAGGTGCATCCAGCGCTCGATGCCGGTCGTCGAGACGTTCTCGTTGATCACGGCCATCAACTCGCCCTCGACTCCCGAGGCCACGTCGCGGACGCGACGGCGCAGGAGGTGGTGCGGGAGGTACTCGTAGCTCTCACTCATCGGGCGTCGCCTCGATGGAGGAGAGGAAGCGCTGCCGGCCGATTTGGGCGCGGACGAGCAGTTCCGGGCTGGGTTCGGAACCGATCTGGGGCCTTGTCCAGGTGATCTCCTGGACCTTGGGGACGTTGAGACTCACCGCCGCGGTACCTCCGTTTCTGAATGATGTGGGGCGCGGGCGGAGCCGCCACACAGTGATCGTGGGTGCCCCATGAGGGCGTTACCACTTCGTTTGCGGGACGTTCGGGACACTTCGCCGTTAGCGTTTGAACCGTCCCGAACGGCCTGGGGAGGCCTTTTGAATCACGCGCTTCGCCGTGCGATGGCGAATGTCAAGATGACGGAGAAGCAGCTCGCAGAAGCCTGCGGGGTCGACGCGAAGACGGTCGGGCGCTGGATCACGGAGCCCGACCGCATCCCCCATGCACGCCACCGATGGGCAGCCTGCGAAGTACTGGGCGAGGAGGAGGCGACCCTGTGGCCCCAATCCATCCGGTCGGCTTTGACCAGGGGGCCCGACCAGGAGATGGTTCAGGTCTTTCCCTACCGCTCGGCGGCACCTGCGGGTCTGTGGCGCTCGCTGATCTCGAAGGCCCGAAGGGACCTGGTGTTCGCCGGATACACCAACTACTTCCTGTGGTTGGAGCAGGCGAACCTGGCCGGTGCCCTGCGGCGCAAGGCCCACGACGGGTGCCGCGTTCGTTTTCTCGTCGGGGACCCCGGCAGCCCGGTGACGACGGCCCGCGAACAGGAAGAAGGGGTACCGCTGACCCTGTCGACGCGGATCGCGGTCACTTTGAACGAGCTGGCGAAGCTACGTGACGTGCCTGGCATCGAAGGCCGATTGGAGACGGGTCACGTCAACCTCTCGGTGTTCCGGTTCGACGACGAGATGGTCGTCACCCCGATCCTGGCCAGACGGGTCGGGCACGACTCCCCGATGATGCACCTGCGCCGCCGGCAGGTGGACGGCATGTTCGATCGGTTCGCGGAGCATGTCGAAGAGCTGTGGAGTCGCGGGCGTGAGATCAGGAAGGATTCCGACGATGGGCAGGCGTGACTACGAGGACGATCCCGACGCGCCAGAGGCAAACAGTCTCGTGCCCGCCGCGTCCGCCGTCGTGGTGGACGAGGGCGGCCGGGTGCTGTTGCAGCGTCGGACCGACAACGGGATGTGGGCCCTGCCCGGCGGGAGGATGGACCTGGGCGAGTCCATCGGGGACTGCGCGGTCCGGGAGACCTACGAGGAGACCGGGGTGATCGTGGAGATCACCGGCATCGTCGGTACCTACACCGACCCCGGTCACGTGTTCGCGTACGACGACGGCGAGGTGCGCCAGGAGTTCTCGATCTGCCTGTTGGCCCGACCGACGGGCGGCACCCTTCGGACGTCGGACGAGTCCTTCGAGGTCGCATGGGTCGCTCCGGACGAGATCGACGCGCTTCCCATGGTGGCGAGCATCCGCAAACGCCTGGACGACTGGCGCGCCGGGGCTGGGCCCGTCGTCCGGTAGGGGCCGGGCGGCCCGCGGGTGCCCGGATGTCGACTTTTCGGGCGGGTGGGTCGTCCGGCGCGCGGAACCGGCGTGCGGAGCGGGGGCGGATTCGCGTACGGTTGACGGTCGCCCATGCACGTCAGAAGGGGGCCTTGGTGGCCGCGCAGAATGCCGCTGTCGACAGCACGGCGGATTCCGTCCGCGATCGGGAGATCGCGGTCGAGCAGACGCATCTCGATCAGGTGTACCGACGCCTTGAGGAGAAGATCCACGAGGCCGAGTTCCTCATGAACGACGCCGCCCAGCGCGGCCAGGTCGGCACGCCCGGCGCGCTCGCCGAGCGCGACGCGCAGGTGTTCCGTGCCGGGATCCACCTCAACCGGCTCAACAACGAGTTCGAGGACTTCCTCTTCGGGCGGATCGACCTGGTGTTGGGCAAGGACGGGGAGCGGGGCCCGGACGGGGCGTACACGTCCGTCGAGCCCGCCGAGGACGCGCTGCGCGCCGATCTCACCGCCGACATCGCCGAGACGCTCCACATCGGGCGCATCGGGGTGCTCGACAGCGACTACACGCCGCTGGTCATCGACTGGCGGGCGCCGGCGGCCGCGCCGTTCTACCGGTCGACGCCCAAGGATCCCGGCCGCGTCGTGCGCCGTCGCGTGATCCGGTCCAAGGGGCGCAAGGTGCTCGGCGTCGAGGACGACCTGATGCGTCCCGAGGTGACCGCGTTCCTCGACGGGCGCGAGCTGCCCGCCATCGGTGACGGGGCGCTGATGGCCGCCCTGGGGCGGGCCCGTACGCACTCCATGCGGGACATCGTCTCCTCCATCCAGGCCGAGCAGGACCTCGTGATCCGGGCGCCCGCCGCGTCCGTGGCCGAGGTGGCCGGCGGGCCGGGTACGGGGAAGACGGCCGTGGCCCTGCACCGGGCGGCGTACCTGCTGTACCAGGACCGTCGCCGTTACTCGGGCGGGATCCTGATCGTCTCCCCGACGCCGCTGCTCGTCGCCTACACGGAGGGGGTGCTGCCCTCGCTCGGCGAGGAGGGGCAGGTGGCCATCCGGGCGCTCGGTTCGCTGGTCGACGGGGCCGAGGCGAGCACGTACGACGAACCGGACGTGGCCCGGATCAAGGGCTCCTCCCGCATGCTCAAGGTGCTGCGGAAGGCGGTTCGAGGGGCGTTGGAGCTGGGGGACGCGCCCGAGCGGCTGCGCGTGGTGGCCTTCGGGCGCCGCCAGGAGCTGGAGGCGCCCGAGCTGAACCGCATCCGGCAGACGGTGCTGGGCGGCACGGCGCCGGTGAACCTGCTCCGGCCGCGTGCCCGCAGGCTGCTCCTGGACGCGCTCTACGCGAAGACCGGCGCGTCGGGTCGGCACTCCGACCCGGAGCTGGCCGCCGAGCTGCGGTCGGCCTTCGACGAGGACATCTCCACCGAGGACGCCTTCCTCGGCTTCCTCGACGCGTGGTGGCCGGAGCTGACCCCGCGCCGGGTGCTGGCGGCGATGGCCGACGAGCGGCGCCTGGGTCGCTGGTCGCGCCGGGACCTGAACCCGCGCGAGGCCCGCCGGCTGGCCCGTTCGCTGCGCCGGCTCGGTCCGGACGGCAAGGGGCCGCTGTCGGTGCACGACGTGGCCCTCCTGGACGAGCTCCAGCAGCTGCTCGGCGCGCCGGCGCGGCCCAAGCGCAAGCGGGAGATGGATCCGCTCGACCAGCTCAGCGGGTTGGAGGAGCTGATGCCGACCCGCGAGGAGACCCAGTGGGAGCGGGCGGAGCGGATCGCCGCCGAGCGCACCGAGTACGCGCACGTGATCGTCGACGAGGCGCAGGACCTGACGCCGATGCAGTGGCGGATGGTGGGGCGGCGCGGTCGTACGGGCACCTGGACGGTGGTCGGCGACCCGGCGCAGTCCTCCTGGACGGATCCGGAGGAGGCCGCCGCCGCCCGTGACGAGGCGTTGGGCAGCCGGCCGCGCCGGCGGTTCACGCTGACCGTGAACTACCGCAACCCGGCGGAGGTCGCCGAGGTGGCCGCGCGGGTCCTGGAGCGGGCCATGCCGGGCATGGAGCCGCCGACGGCGGTGCGTTCCACGGGGCTGGAGCCGCGTTTCGCGGTGGCCTCCGGTGATCTGGGCGCGGCGGTGCGGGAGGAGACCGTACGGCTGTTGGAGCAGGTCGACGGCACGGTCGGTGTGGTCGTGGCGATGGAGCGGCGTGCCGAGGCGGCGGGGTGGCTGGCGGACCTGGGCGGGCGTGCGGTGGCCCTGGGCAGTCTGGAGGCCAAGGGGCTGGAGTACGACGCCACGGTGGTGGTCTCCCCGGCGGAGATCGCGCAGGAGTCCCCGGCGGGCCTGCGGGTGCTCTACGTGGCGCTGACGCGCGCGACGCAGCAGCTGACGGTGGTTTCGGCGGAGGGTGACGGCCCGGGCGCCGACGGGGTTCCGGAGCTGTTGCGCCCCTGAGCGGGTACGGGGCGGCCCCGCCGGGGCCGCCCCGCCCCGGCGGGGGGTCGGGGGTGGGGCCGGATGGCCCGCGGCCAGGCGCGTGAGGGGTGCGTCCGACTCGCGGGAGGGGGGACCGCATTCGGCGATCCTTTGTTAGCCTGGGTACGACACCGGCTCGATCCAAGCCCCCGGGCCCAACCTTCGTCGCCTAGAGCGACCACTTGCCGCGAGGCGAGCATGGCGGGTCGGTGTCTTAGTCGGAACACCAGGTCCGCGCCCCCCACGAGTGGGGGGCGCGGACCTGTTTTGTGTTAAACCACGATTCCGCGCGCTCCCGGTATCTCGTATGGTGGAAGAGTTCTTCCGAAATTTGTAGCTGGTTACCTCGTACTGGCTGGTAGGTGGGACGATCGGACAACGGGACCTGTCACACCTGCCGTGTGCGGGCCCCCGCGTACAGCGATAAACAGGGACAGAAGAGGAACACGGCCATGGCAACGGCGCCCAGCGTCTCGTATTCGATGACGGTCCGCCTGGAAGTGCCCGCGAGCGGAACCGCGGTCTCCCAGCTCACCACCGCCGTGGAGTCCTCGGGGGGATCGGTCACGGGTCTCGACGTGACCGCGTCCGGCCACGAGAAGCTCCGGATCGACGTCACCATCGCCGCGACCTCCACCGCGCACGCCGACGAGATCGTCGAGAAGCTGCGCGGCATCGAGGGCGTCAGCCTGGGCAAGGTCTCCGACCGAACCTTCCTGATGCACCTCGGCGGCAAGATCGAGATGTCGTCCAAGCACCCCATCCGCAACCGCGACGACCTCTCGATGATCTACACCCCGGGCGTGGCCCGCGTGTGCACCGCGATCGCCGAGAACCCCGAGGACGCCCGGCGCCTCACCATCAAGCGCAACTCCGTCGCAGTCGTGACCGACGGCTCGGCCGTGCTGGGCCTCGGCAACATCGGCCCGATGGCCGCGCTGCCCGTCATGGAGGGCAAGGCGGCCCTCTTCAAGCGCTTCGCCGGCATCGACGCCTGGCCGATCTGCCTGGACACCCAGGACAGCGACGAGATCGTCGCCATCGTCAAGGCCATCGCCCCGGGCTTCGCCGGCATCAACCTGGAGGACATCTCCGCGCCGCGCTGCTTCGAGATCGAGGCACGGCTGCGCGAGGCCCTCGACATCCCCGTCTTCCACGACGACCAGCACGGCACCGCGATCGTCGTCCTGGCCGCGCTGACCAACGCACTGCGCGTGGTGGGCAAGGCCGTTGGCGACGTCAAGGTCGTCATGTCGGGCGCCGGCGCGGCCGGTACGGCCATCCTCAAGCTGCTCCTCGCGGCGGGCGTGAAGAACGCCGTCAGCGCCGACATCCACGGCGTCGTGCACGCGGACCGCCCCGACCTCGTCGACGCGGCCCCCGACTCCCCGCTGCGGTGGATCGCCGACAACACCAACCCCGAGGGCTACACCGGCACCCTCAAGGAGGCCGTCGTCGGCGCCGACGTCTTCATCGGCGTCTCGGCCCCGAACGTGCTCTCCGGCGAGGACGTCGCCGCCATGGCCGAAGGCGCCATCGTGTTCGCGCTCGCGAACCCGGACCCGGAGGTGGACCCGGCGATCGCCCGCCAGACCGCCGCCGTCGTGGCCACCGGCCGCTCGGACTTCCCGAACCAGATCAACAACGTGCTGGTCTTCCCCGGCGTCTTCCGCGGCCTGCTGGACGCCCAGTCCCGCACCGTGAACACCGGCATGATGCTGGCCGCCGCGACCGCCCTGGCCGACGTCGTCGGCGAGGACGAGCTGAACGCGAACTACATCATCCCGTCCGTCTTCAACGACAAGGTCGCGGGCGCCGTGGCCGGTGCCGTCCGCAAGGCCGCCACCGCCTCCGCGGCCACCGCCGAATAGCCGGCCGAACGGTCACGGTGCCCGCCGGTTCCCGGCCGGCGCTGTGACCGTCCCCACCCTCGATCCCGGCGCGTCGCGGGATGCGGGTCCGCCCGGGCGGCCCTAGGGTTGCGGGGATGCCCGCGTGGCCCGCGGTCCGCATCCACCGGGTGTCCGGCCGGAGCCCCGGGTGTGGACGGAGCGTCACCGCGGCGTGACTGTGGCGCTTTTCGTGTGACCCTGGCGGGTGCCGGATTGGCTTTCCCGCCGCTGGTGGGGGCAGGATGCGTAACCGGGCGAGAGGGTCTGACGTTCAGACCCGGGTCCGGGGACTGTCCGAGGGCCCTGGCAGCATCGGCTTCGATCTCACGCCTCTAAGGCAAGTTGAACACGGGAGTACAACATGAACCGCAGTGAGCTGGTGGCCGCTCTGTCCGAGCGCGCCGAGGTGACCCGCAAGGACGCCGACGCCGTTCTGGCCGCGCTCGCCGAGACCGTCGGCGAGATCGTCGCCAAGGGCGACGAGAAGGTCACCATCCCCGGCTTCCTGACCTTCGAGCGCACCCACCGTGCCGCTCGCACCGCGCGCAACCCGCAGACCGGCGACCCCATCCAGATCCCGGCCGGCTACAGCGTGAAGGTCTCCGCGGGCTCCAAGCTCAAGGAAGCCGCCAAGGGCAAGTAACACCGCCCTTGTGCCGAGGGCCGCACCGGCCCTCGGGACGGCAGTGGTACGTAGAACGCAGGAACCACCTCTCCACCGGTGAAACCGTCTGCGAAGCCCGAGCGGGCGTTCGCCACGCCGAGTATCCGGGCCGTCGCTTTGCGTGGT